>NZ_JBSFCF010000048.1:0-66950 GCF_053593335.1 Streptomyces sp. NPDC002324 | reverse complement strand
GAGGCCTCCGCGCTGGACGGCGCGAACGAGTGGCAGACGTTCAAGAACGTCATCTTCCCCACCCTGCGCCCCACCAACACCGTCGTCCTGGTCGTAAAGGGCTGAAGCAACCCTCCCGCTCGTTCCCCACACCTTCCGGAGAACCAACCAGTGAGCAACGAACGCCGCCTTCGCCTGCCCGGCATCACCTACGGCGGCGACTACAACCCCGAACAGTGGCCCGAGGAGGTGTGGGCCGAGGACATGGCCCTGATGCGCGAGGCCGGGGTCACCATGGTCAGCGTCGGCATCTTCTCCTGGGCGCTGCTGGAGCCGGCCGAAGGGGTCTACGACTTCTCCCGCATGGACAAGATCCTGGCGCTGCTCCATGAGAACGGCATCGCCGCCGACCTCGCCACCCCGACCGCCGCCCCACCGGCATGGTTCTTCCGCGCGCACCCCGAGGCGCTGCCGGTCGACCGCGACGGCCGCACGCTGTCCTACGGCAGCCGCCAGACCTTCTGCCCGTCCAGCCCCGCCTACCGCACGGCCGCGCTGCGCATCGCGGGCGCGCTTGCCGAGCGGTACGCCGACCACCCGGCCGTCGCCATGTGGCACGTCCACAACGAGTACGGCTGCCACAACGCCGCCTGCTACTGCGACACCAGCGCGGCGGCGTTTCGCGTGTGGCTCCGGAAGAAGTACGACGACGACCTGGCAGCACTGAACCACGCCTGGGGCACCACCTTCTGGAGCCAGTGGTACTACGACTGGGGGGAGATCATCCCGCCCCGCGCCACCGGCGCCGACCCCAACCCCACCCACCGGCTGGACTGGCGCCGCTTCTGCTCGGACGAACTGCTGTCACTGTTCACCGCCGAGCGTGACGTCCTCCGCCGCGCCGCCCCGGAGATCCCCGCCACCACCAACTTCATGGTGATGCACAACTTCGACGCCCTGGACTACTGGCGCTGGGCCCCCGAGCTGGACATCGTCTCCAACGACCACTACCTGCTCTCCACCGACCCGGAGTCGGAGATCGACATCGCCCTCTGCGGCGACCTGGTCCGCTCCGTGGCCGGCGGGCACCCCTGGCTGCTGATGGAACACTCCACCGGAGCCATCAACTGGCAGCCCGTCAACCGCGCCAAGAAACCCGGCGAGATGCGCCGCAACGCCCTCGCCCACATCGCCCACGGCGCCGACGGCATCGCCTACTTCCAGTGGCGGGCGGCCAGGGCGGGCGCCGAGCAGTGGCACTCGGCGATGCTCCCGCACGCGGGCACCGACAGCCAGATCTGGCAGGACGTCGTGCAGCTCGGAGCCGATCTGCGCGCCCTCGCCGAGGTCCGTGGCAGTACCAGCCCCGCCCGGGTCGCCATCGTCTGGGACTGGGACGCCCGCTGGGCCCTGGAACAGCCCTGCCAGCCCAGCGGTGAACTCCGCTTCCAGGACCTGGTGCGGCACTGGTACGCACCGCTGTGGAGAGCGGGTGTGGCGGTCGACTTCGTCCGTCCCGGCGCCCCGGACCTGGACCGCTACCAGCTCGTACTCGCCCCCAGCCTGTATCTGGTCGACGACGCGGGAGCGGGCAACCTGGCGGCGTTCACCGAGCGCGGCGGAACCCTGGCCGTGGGCTTCCACAGCGGCGCGGTGGACGAGAACTGCCACGTACGCCTGGGCGGTTACCCGGGCGCCTTCCGGGAGATCCTCGGGGTGCACGGCGACGAGTCGTTCCCCCTGCTGCCCGGCCAGTCGGTCGGCCTGGCCGGCCGGGTCCCGCAGGACGCCACCGCCGACCTGTGGACCGAACGGCTCCGGCTCACCGGGGCGGAGGCCATCGCCGCGTACGCGGACGGACCCCTGGCCGGCGTCCCGGCCATCACCCGCCACTCGTACGGCAGCGGCACCGCCTGGTACCTCGCCACCCACCCGGACCCCACCACCCTGGCCTTCGTCCTGGAGCGCGTCTGCCAGGACGCGGGCGTACGCCCGGAGCACGAGGTTCCGGCCGGCATCGAGGTGGTCAGGCGGCGGGGCACGGACGCCGACTACCTCTTCCTGATCGACCACGCCGGCCGAGGCGCCGAGATCCCGGCCGGCGGGGTCGAACTCCTCACCGGAAAACCGGTCAGCGGCTCGGTCACCGTCCCCGAGGGAGGCGTCGCAGTCGTCCGCGAGCCGATGACCGAACCGAGTGGGCAGTGAGGTAGGGAGTTCCGTCCCTGCGCCGGTCTCTTCTGCGCAGGAACCCGTCTCTGCGGGAACGTGTGACTGCGTGGACAGGACCGCGCAGTCAGCCCGACGACGCCGGACATCAGCGAGGTTCGGCCAAGGGGTCACCTGGATGCACGGTGAACCCGAGGGTCAGGACGGGCGGCGGTTTCGCCGCTGCACGGTCTGGACGCGGCCCGTACTTGGCAGAGGGCTGGTCGCGATGTGTTCGGCCACCGAAACGAGGTGACGGACCTGAGTCCGCTCGACCGTGCCGACGTGCTTGGGCCGTCTCTGCAGGTGCGGCCTCGCCCAGCTTCCACATGACCAACGGCCGCGCGGGCAGACGCGCGCCGGACATGTCCGAGAACTGCACCGCGCGCAACTACGGCGCCGCGATCCCGGGGAACCGCGGCTGGACGCGCGGTGGGACCGGGGCACTCCTGTCGGTTGCTTCGCGCGGGCCGTCAGCCCCTTCCGGGTGCCGCCCGGCCTGCCACGGTCGTCGGCGTATCGCCGCGCCAACGGAATGTCCTGCTTCAGCTCTACGAAAGTGAGTTCTGACATGACAGGTTTGCCCAGTCGCCGACAAGTGCTGAGCGGGGCGGCTGCGGGAGCACTGGCCTCGCTGGCCGGGATTCCGCATGCCGGTACCGCGTCCGCCGCCGTGACGTACACGGCGCCGGACCCGCGGGTGTGGATCCACCTCAACAACGGGTGGCGATTCATCAGAGCGGACGTCACAGGTGCGCAGGCAACCGGATTCAACGACTCCGGATGGATGTCGGTGAACACGCCCCACACCTGGAACGCCGTCGACGGTGCCGACGGCGGCAACAACTACTACCGCGGAGTGGGTTGGTACCGTCGCCACTACACCGTGCCGTCCGAACTGACCGGGAAGCGGCTGTACCTGCAGTTCGCCGGGGTCAACCAGGTCGCCGACGTCTGGGTCAACGGCACGTACCTCGGGCAGCACAAGGGTGGGTACTCCCGCTTCAGGTTCGACGCCACCGCCGCGCTGGTCCCGGGAGGGGACAACGTGATCGCGGTGAAGGTGACCAACGCCCGCGACAACAACATCGCCCCGGTGGGCGCGGACTACACCTTCCAGGGCGGCATCTACCGCAACGTGAGTCTGTGGGCCGTCGACGACCTCCATGTGCGAATGACGGACTACGCGGGACCCGGAATCTACCTGCGGCAGAGCAACGTGACCGCGGCGTCGGCCACGGTGACCGTGACCACGAAGCTGTGGAACGACAGTCGCACCACGAGATCGGTGGTCGTCCGCACTGTCATCGCCGACAAGAGCGGGACCATCCTGGCCGAGACCAGCAGTGCAGCGCAGACCGTCCCCGCAGCCACCGGCACGGAGATCGGGCAGACCGTCCGCATCGACAACCCACGCCTGTGGAACGGCCTGGCGGATCCCTACCTCCACAACGCCAGCGTCGAGATCCATGACGTCACCGCGGGCGGGGACAGGATCACCGACGCGGTGACCGAACGCCTCGGCCTTCGCTCCCTCGCCGTCGACGCCGACACCGGCTTCCACCTGAACGGCGGCCACCTCCACCTGCACGGCGTCAACCTGCACCAGGACCGGGCTGTCAAGGGCTGGGCCGTCTCCGACGCCGATCACACCCAGGATCTCGATTTCATCAGCGAGATCGGTGCCAACGCCATCCGGATGGCGCATTACCAGCACGACCAGAAGGACTACAACCTCGCCGACGAACGCGGGATGATCGTCTGGGCGGAGATCCCGCTGGTCGACATCGTCACCGACTCGGCCGCCTTCACCACCAGCACCCAGAACCAGCTGCGGGAACTGATCCGGCAGAACTACAACCACCCCTCGGTCGCCTTCTGGGGCATCGGAAACGAACTGCTGGACTACAACGGCACCGCCACGAACAAACTCCTCGCGTCGCTGGCCGACATCATCGCGACCGAGGACCCCGACCGGCTCTCCACCTACGCCGTACGCGGCGAGGACCCCGACAACGCCCAGGCGGGTCTGCACACACGGACAACCGGCTTCAACAAGTACTACGGCTGGTACTACGGCTCCAAGGACAATGACCTCGGAGCGTGGGCCGACAACCTGCACGCGAACGCTCCCTCCCGCAGGATCGCCATGTCGGAGTACGGCGTCGGCGCAAGCACCACCCAGCACGCGCTCAACCCGCCGAAGCCCTCTCCGGGCGGACCCTGGCACCCCGAGGAGTACCAGTCGCTGTTCCACGAAGCGGCCTGGATGCAGCTCGCCGACCGGCCGTACATCTGGGGCACTTTCGTCTGGGCCATGTTCGACTTCGCCTCCGACGGCCGCAACGAAGGGGACCGGCCCGGCATCAACGACAAGGGCCTTGTCACCCGCGACCGGCAGATCCGTAAGGACGCCTTCTACTGGTACAAGGCCAACTGGGCGAGCACTCCCACGCTCTACATCACCAGCCGCCGCTGGACCCAGCGGACCGATGCCACCACCGAACTGAAGGTCTACTCCAACGCGGACAGGGTCACCGCCACCCTCAACGGCGTCTCCCTGTCCACGCTGAGCAGCAGCGACCACATCTTCCGGTGGACCGACGTCACCCTCAGGCCGGGGCGGAACACCGTCACGGTGACCGCGACCATCAACGGCTCCACCTACACCGACAGCGTCAACTGGACACTCGGCTGACCTGACAACGTCGACCATGCGGGTCCATCCCCTCGCCGCCTTGCCCCCTCCCCCACCACCGGTGTCATGCGGTACGCGGATGGTGGGGGGCCTGACTGCTCAGCGGCGGGCTGCGCAGGCAGGGATCCGGCTGGATGCCGGGCGGGGGTTCACTCGCGGTGACATGCATTCGGTCATCGCCAAGTACTGCGTGAAGGCGGGATGGAGGGCCTGTACGCGAAGGGACCCACAAAACAGGCGAGCTGTCGGACGGGAGGTTCGCCCTGTTGGAAAAGGAGCCGGGGAGCCGGCCAAAGGGCGGCCGGTCGCGCATGGCTGGGAAGGTCAGCGGTGGACTCTGGAGCGTGTCCGAACGATCGCGCCGAAGAAGGTGAGAGGACCGTGGGGTGGCCCGGAGGCCAGGAGGCGATCCAGGGTGATGGCGGCAGTCCGATGGTGGCCGGTGAGTTCGCGGTGGTGCACTGCCGCCGGCAGCCACGCCCTTAGGCCTACGGTGCACGACCACCTGTCCAGTTCCGCCCTGCACCACCCGCGCCGGCCGGGAGGCGCAGTCCCTCCCCGCCCATCCCCTGCCCTTCGCCCCGTACGGACCCCCGCGCGACAACGGACACCGAACTGACCGTGTTCCAGCCTCGTGTGAAAGGGCAAGGGAGCCTGCACTCGCCCCCCGTGTTTCAAAAGGGACGCACGTATGCGGGCGCAACAGACCGGTGACGAGCAGTGGAAGGGCTCACGACGCCCAGGGATCGCAAAGGCCGTGCGACGGCCCCGGCCCGTCGCCGGAACGCCTGCAGAGTCGATGTTGAGCCTTCAGCGGCTCGTCGGTAACGCGGCGGTGTCCCGCGCCATCGAGGAACACTGCTGCACCTGCCGCACCCCGATCAATAAGGCACATTTCGGTGCCTCGGTTCTCTGGAGGTAAACCATGAGCGGCACAGTGGGCGGCGAGTCGCGGCCGGCACGGCCGCAGGACCCGTGCCAGGCCCGTGAGGTACTCGGCATCGTCGGCGACAAGTGGTCGCTGCTGATCGTGCGTAACCTCAGCCAGGGGCCGCGCCGCTCCACCGAACTCAAGCGGGCCGTCGACGGGATCAGCCAGCGTATGCTCACCGTCACCCCGCGCGGCCTGGAGCGCGACGGGATCCTCACACGGACCGTCCGCAACGTCATGCCGCCGCACGTCAGTTACGAACTCACTCCGATGGGCAGGACCCTCCGCGAAGCCACCGCACCCCTGTTGGAGTGGAGCATCACGCACCTGACGCACATCGACGCCGCCCGCGCCATCTACGACGCCCGCCCCGACACCTCGCCCGCCTGACCCCCGCCCGGCTGTACCCACCCATCGGCAGGTACGGCTCGATGAGCCCCCCGGTCATCGGCGAACTGTCGCCATGTCACACCCTGCGTTCCATCGCGACCAGCCTCACCAGGGCAACGAAATCCGCACTCTGGTCACGGCGTCAACCATTGACGGAGGTCGGGCCGCACCGGCTGGACGTTCAAAGTCACTCAGGGAAGGTGAGTGAACGAAGGTCGGCGTCCAACATGCGGATCAACTCACCGACCCGTCCGCCGCCACTCGGCGCCGCCGGAAATCGTTTGAGCACGTCAACGACGACCGGTGTCGCACGGTGCAGCGTCTGCTCAAGGTGTTCGGCACCAACACGCCGATCGTCGTCGGCGACGAGTTCGGCCGCTCTGGCCGCGTAAGCGCCAGCTCCGAGGATGTGCTTGACCTGGGTGGCCTTTGCCAGCGGATGCAGGTAGGCGGCGCCTGCCGCAGCCATCGCTGCCCGAGCCGCCTCGCGCGCAGCCGCAGTGTCCGCGCTGTTGGCTGCCTTGAGTGCCGCCCACGCTCTGTCGCGCAGAGCCTTCCCTCGCTCGCCGCCACGAGCGAACTCCCGCGCGGCGTCGATAGCGTCTCGAGGCCGCAAGTCGTCCGGCTGGTCGCCTTCGAATACCTCGAGCACCACTTCCGCGCACGCTGCAGCGAACGCGGTGACCGCACGAAGATCTTGCTTACTCAGGCCGATCTCGCTCACTTCCCCTGTCATGACTCCATCCTCGGCCATTGCGCCGGACGGCCAGGCGGCTGGGGCGGCTCCGTGGCTGGCCCCATGCCGACTGGCTCCCGAGCAGACCGGATCGTGGAAGGCCAATCGGCCACAGCAGAAAGGAACCGGTGAGCCGACCGCTCTGCCAGATGACCTACTCCGCAGACTGTCGCCCTCGACCAGCGTGAGCACCCCGGAGGACTGTCACAGCAGCCCTTTGACCTGCGATCTCAAGTTGGCGGAGACTCAGTGTGGAGTCACTCGATGGGCTCCAACCGACGTCGTGCATCACCGCTCCCGCACAGCGGTGCGCATCGCGGTGCGTGGCCGCAGGAACGTCACCTTGATCATCGGGAGTCGCGCTCGTCATGCGCGCATGCGTCAGGCGGGCAAGGAGGCAAGCCACTCGGTCAGGAACCGGTTGATCTCCTCGGGGCGTTCCTGCTGAATCCAGTGACCGCAGCCATCAAGAATATGCGAAGAGACCAGGCCGGGCAGAGTAGTGGGGTACGCCTGGATGGCGTCGGCCATCCAGGCAGTCGAGGCATCCAGGGCTCCGCCCACGAACAGCGACGGCTGGGTGACGGGGGCGCCGTTGTAATCGACCAGATCCTCCCAGTCCCGGTCCATGTTCCGATAGCGGGCCAGTGCCCCTGTCATACCGGTCCGTTCGAACTCCGCGGCGTAGACATCGAGGTCGTGCTCGCCCAGCCAGGACGGCAGCCGGCCGGCCGGGAACCGGTCACGTAGCCTGCCGCCGTGGCTGACGAAATGGGGGTCCGGCGCGCCCGGTGCGGGCATGGTGTCGGCAGACAGGGCGGTGTAGAAGCCCGCGAGCCAGCCGCGCACATCGGGCTCGATCTCCGCCTCCGCGCGGCCCGGATGCTGAAAGTAGGAGACGTAGAACTCCTCAGCCCCGCCCATCTGTGCGAAGGCCTCACTGGGCCTCGGCCCGCCGGGCGGAGCGTAGGGCACGCTGAGCAGCCCGACCGCGCGGAAGACATCGGGCCTGATCAGCGCGGAGTTCGCGGCTATGGTCGCTCCCCAGTCGTGCCCGACGATCACCGCGGCCTGCTCCCCCAGAGCGTCCACCACAGCAACGCCGTCCTCCACCAGGTTCAGCATCCGGTACGCGTCCACCGCCGCAGGCCGGGAGGAGCGACCATAACCGCGTACGTCCACAGCCACCGCGCGATAGCCCGCAGCGGCCAGTGCCGACAGCTGATGGCGCCATGAGTACCAGGACTCCGGGAAGCCGTGTATGAGGAGAACCAGCGGCCCGCTGCCCTGCTCCACCAGGTGGATTCGGCCGGCAGGTGAGGGAACCAGACGGTGGGTGAGGTCGGCGGCGGTCTGTGGCATGGATCCTCCTGGGCACATTACGGATGGCCGGTGCCGGCGACCGGACCACACCACTGCTGCCAGGCTCCGGCCAAGGGCACCGGCACTGATCGTTCAGTGGGCAGCACACCAAGCGCGACTCCCGTTGCCGATTCAGCAAAAGCCGACCGCCTCTGACAGACGACCTTCTTTACAGACTGCCGCCCTCCACCCGAGCACCCGAAAAACCCGTCACACCAGCCTTTGGCCGCGGGCCCCGCTCGTAGGAGGATGCGGTCCGGTTGCGGGTCAGCAGGTGCAGCACTGCCTGCTTCTCGGTGTCTCGCAGGTTTACACCACAGCGACGGTGTCGACGGCGGCCGGCGCTATGTCGACCACCGGCCGCACCCGGACCCACCCCGGCCCACCCCACCGCAGCCGCCGCTCGCGCCCGCGCCGCCCGCCGGTCGATGACGTCGGCACCATAGGCCCGGACCGCTGAAGTGCCATCGCTCGCGCAGCTCGGTCAGCGACAGCAGCTCCGTGCGCTTCGGCGGGCGCGTCTGGTCCTCGGCCGCCGGCCCAGCGCGTAGGCGGCCCACTCCCCCGGCGGGTGCCCCTGCCGTTCCTCGTCCTTGGCGGTGAAGCCTGGAAGCGCGTCCTCGATCCGTCGGCGGCGGGTCGACTGCCAGCCGATGAGCCGCTGTTCGATGCCCGCGATGTCCATGACGGGCCGTCAACCGGGCGTCACCACACGGGGCGCCCACGCCAGCCGAGCCGGGTGGACACCTCCTCCATGACGTAGAAGATGTAGAGGATGTAGAGGGTGGCGGCCGCGACGATGCGGACCAACGTCGAGTCCGCCGACGCCGCGCCGGGCGACACCGGCTTGTTGACCGGACCACGGGAGGACACGCCGGGCGGGAGCGCATCCCCGCTCGGGCGTCGACGGCTTCTACGGCTGGGCGGTGGCGTCGGACCGCCGGTTTGCCAGGATGCGCCGGTTCCCGCCCGGAGCCTGCCGGGTGGTCAGCCCAGTGCGGGGCGTGTCCGGCGTGCGGCGTGTGCGGGCCGCCCGACTGCGGCGTACCAGACCAGGGCCGCACATATGAAGGCCGTCGCCGCGGAGACCAGTGACCTTGTGAGGGTGTCGTTCCGTGCGCCAGAGACGAGGGCGATGGCCAGTGCCAGTGTCAGGGTGATGGCGGGCAGCGCACGGGGGCTCCGCGTGGGGTCTGGCGCGGTGGCTGGCGGCAGCAGCCAGGTTGCGAGGCCGTAACAGGCACAGGCCAACAGTGTGGCTCCCAGTACTTCGCTGGGTCGGTGGCCGCCCATGGTCGCGGTGGCGGCGGCGATGCAGGCGAGCCACAGCACACCGGCCGTGGCGACGTAGGGGCGGATGCGGGGGGAAACCACGAGGACGGCGGCGAGGGTCAGCGCGGCGGGGATGGCCGTGTGCCCGCTGGGAAAACCCTGATCAAGGAGATTCTCGGGCGCACCCACCAGATCGGGGCGGGGCATGGTCGATTTGAACACCTCCTTGCCTCCGGTCGTGAGAATGACGATCCCGAGCGCCGCGAACCCCTGCCGCCAGCACCGCCGCACCAGGGTGAGGACCACGATGACGGCAAGGCCGACCATCAGGGTGGGCTTGGCGGTCAATTCCATCGGCGGCAGGGGTGTCGAGCCGTAGGCCGATCCTGACAGGGGGTAGATCCATGCTTCTTCGCCGCCCTGTCTACCGAGACGGAACAGGGCGTTCTCAGCTCGTTGCCCCCACGGGGTGCAGATGGCGAGCAGGTAGACCGTCAGGAACCCCAGGGTGTACAGCAGAGCCGGCATCCACGGCCGTGTCGTACGCGACGGGCCGGGGTTGTCGGGGGCCTCGGGGGCCTCGGGGGGCTGCCTTGAGGTCCCCGGACGGTACGCAGGCAGGGACGGGGAATCGTGCTGAGTCATCGCTCTGTTTCTTCCGTTGGGGGGAGTTCGGTCGCGCGCGTCTTGCGGCACGACGTGGGCCGCCGGGCTCGGTCGGCCCACCGGGGGACGCTCCTACTCGGCGAGTGCCTGCGCCTGCCGGCGCTGGGCGGTGAACGCCAGGGCAGGCAGGGGTGCGATCAGCAGGATGAGGACGACCAGGTCCGGAAGGGACTGCATGAACGAGTCCGGCTGAACGACGATCGCCTGCGTGCGGACGATCGCGACCGCCGCGACGGGGATCAGCCACCGGTGGTCGCCGGTGGCGTCCGTCGCCACCCACGCTGCGATCAGCGCGGCTACTTCGAGGGCGAACAGGCCGCGTTGGAAGGTCGGACTGACGGAGATGATGTGCAGGCCCCCGGCCACGAACATGGCGAGCGCGACAGGGGCCAGCCAGCGGTACGAGCGGCGTCGTAGACGGCTGGGACGGCCGAGCGCCAGCACGGCGCACGCAGCGCACAGTGCCCCCGAGAGCGCCAGGTCGCGGGCCGTTATAGGGGTGCCGAGACCGTAATAGCCAAGGCCCGCCTTGCCCTCGTCGCCGAAGAGAATGCGGCCGTGGGACGTGGCGCCGGCCCAGATCATGACTGCCGCGGCCGGCAGCGCGATCCACGCTCTGCCACGCAGCAGAGCGATCAGACAGCCCAGGGGGAGCAGCCCGTAGGGCAGCAGGCGTATCCGCGTGGGTCCTTCGGCCCACGGGTACCAGCCGGAGAAGCGGAAGGCGATGGCGTGCTGTCCGGGGTCGATGTGCAGTGCCCAGTGCCACACATCCTGCAAGTACGGAACCAGCGCCAGCGCGGCGAGGGCCAGGGCGGCCAGGTGGATACCGTCCAGCCACCACGGCCGAGTGGTGTCGTCGACGGTGGCACGGGCGCGGGCCTGTGCTCCGGCGCGCACCAAGGCGGCACCTTCCCGCGGCGGGGGCCAGGAGCGGCCGGGATACGCCTCGGCCAGGCAGGCCAGCAGCTCCTCTCCCTGCCGGGAACGGTAGGACTTGGGATAGGCCGCAAGCAGCAGACGATTCATGCCGGGGCCGCTCCGGCATCTCGCGAGTGTCCGATGACGAAGGCCGCCGCCTGCTGCATCCGCAGCGCCTCCCGGCCGAGCGCCTCGGTGCCGTCCTCGGTGAGCCGGTAGTAGCGCCGCGCCCGCCCGTCCACGATCTCCTCATCGCCGGCGGCCACCAGCCCGGCCCTCTCCATCCGCTCCAGCGCGCCATAGAGGGTGCCGACAGCGATCCGGAGCCGCCCGTCGGTGGCCTGCTCGGCAGCCTTGATGATGCCGTACCCGTGCAACGGGCCATCCATGAGCGCAGCAAGGATGAAGTACTGCGGTTCCGTCAAGGGCGGATTCCGTCTGGTCATGCGTCGAGTATATATCGAGCAACGAAATATATCGCCCAGCTCCGGGCGATCATCGGCAGCGCCTCCACTCCCGCGGCGAGCGTCGCCCTCTCCCGGCCGACGGGCGCGGCGGCGGTCTCCTCGACGCACCCGCGCGGCGTTGGCGCATGCTCACCGCGACCTGGTCCGGGCCGAGCGGGACATCACTCCCACCGTGTCCGCCGGACCCGCCCCGCCTCCGTTGCACCTTCCACGAACCAGACCCAGTTCGTCCGGACCGGAGACCAAAACGATCGCCAAGTACAAGCCAGCCGAACGCGGCCTGCCGTTCCCTATCTGAAGTTCAGCCAGGCTGGCCGACTTCACGGCAGCCGAGGGGGCGAGAGACGGTGTGTGGCGGGCGGTCGACCAGGACGGCAACGTCCTGGACATCCTGGTGCAGAGCCGCCGGAACAAGGCCGCGGTCAGGCGCTTTTTGCACAGGCTCGACCATCTGAAGCAGATCACCTTGCCGAGCTGCACCCCGCGCCGTGAGCACACAGCCCGAACCCGACTCCACCACGCCCCGGCACGCCGTCAGACACCACCACACCCGACAACGTGACGAACGCCGTATCACGCGATCTTCGGACCGCAGCGCATACCGATGTAGACGCAGCCCGTGCCGTCCCCCAGCGTGGAGAAGATCACGGGCATGTAGTCCTCGCTGAACGCCGCGCCCACCCCCGTGCCGGCGAAGACCGTCCCGGTCACCGGCACCAAATCGATCTCCAAGGGCTCGGAGAAGTCCTTCATGCCGTCGACGAACTCGTACACCGCATGGCCGACGCCGTTTCGCTCCGTCACGGTGATGACCACGCCCTCGCGCCGGTACGTGCCTACGAGCGGCGCGAAGTCGACCACGGGCGGCTGGGCCGGCGGGGCGAAGGGCTCCGGCATCCTCACCCCGGCCAGATCGGCGAGGAGTTCCCGGTAGAGCGCCGCGTACAGTTCTCGCGCACCACCGCCGTTGGTGAGCAGCACGACCGCGACGCCTGCCGGCGGCACGACGCGCAGGTAGCCGTACTGGCCGATGGAGGCGCCGTCGTGGCCGTAGCCCTGGACGCCGTTCCAGTCGTACAGGGTCCAGCCCAGCCCCCAGCCGTCCGCGCTCACTGTCCACTTGTCGGGGGAGTCGACGACGCGTCGCTGCATGAGTGCGACGGTTTCCTCGGACAGCACGCGTGTGCCGTTCTGCGCCACGCCGCCGTTGAGGTGCATCCCCGCGAGCCGCGCGACGTCCCCGGCCGTGGCGATGACTCTGCCGTACGGGCCCGCGGAGCGCGGCATCAAATCCCAGGACGGCGCCGGGTCCGGGTCTTGACCCGCCTCGCCCAGGTGTCCCATCGCCGCACGGAAGCGCAGTGCCTCTTCAGGCAGCGTCATGGTGTGCGAGAGACCGAGCGGTGTGAGGAGCAGGTCCTTCAGGGCTTCGTCCCAGACCTTGCCGGTCACCACCTCGATGATCCGGCCGAGGACGTTGTACCCGACGCTGCTGTAGGAGATCGCGGCGCCGGGCGGGCAGTCGAGGGCCACATTCCTCGCGGCCTCGACGTACTTGGCGAGGCAGTCGTCTCCCCGCCCGCTGTCGTAGGTGAAATCGCAGGTGAGGCCGCTGGTGTGGCTGAGCAGTCGGCGCGTGGTGATCGCCCTGGTCGCGTCGGGATCGGCGACAGAGAACTCCGGCAGCACGTCGACCACCGGCGCGTCCAGGTCCAGTTCACCTGCTTCGGCGAGCCGCATGATCAGGGTGGCCGTGTAGATCTTGGCGATCGAGCCCAACTGGAAGACCGAGTCGGTCGTCGCCTCCACGCCCGTGCCTCGGTGCAGCACACCACTGGCAAGCTCGTGGACGGTCCCGTCGACCAGAAGCGCCAGCGAGGCGGCCGGGACGTGATGCTCAGCGCGCAACGTGTCGAGGCGGGCCTGCCAGTGGGCGAGATCCAGCTTCCGGCCCGCTGAATTCCGGCTTCCCCACTCGCCGTTGACCTTCCAGCTGCCCTGCTCGTCCCAGCTCATGGCGTTCTTCGACATGTCGCCCCCTATTCGATGCGTACATCATTCCCCGACGCGAACACTGTACGCAGAGTGGAACGCTGTACGCAATGCGCGTACAGCGTGCGCTAAAGTTTGGAGACAAGCGTGACCACGCAGAGACGAGGGCGTATGCCAGCCGACAGGAAGCCGCACACATCGGTGTGGAGCCGTCCGCGCCCCCGGCAGCGGGAGCACCTGACCCGTGAGCAGATCGTCGCCACAGCCATCGAGCTGCTGGACGCGGAGGGCGTCGAGGCGCTCACCATGCGCAAGCTCGGTACCCGCTTGGACGCCGCGGCCACCTCCCTCTACCGACATGTGGCCAACAAGGACGAGCTGATCGAGCTGGTCGTGGACGACGTCTACGGAGAGCTGCGGATACCGGCCGCCGCCGACCGCACCCGGTGGCGCGCGGCGGTCACCCGCATCGCCGCCGATCTGCGGGCGATGACTCTGCGACACCCCTGGATCGCCCCCGAACTGGGCCAGGTCGGTCTCGTCCACATCGGCCCGAACGCCATGCGGATGGCAGCGGGGCTGCTCGCACAGTTCGAGGCGGCAGGCTTTCCCCCGGACGAGAAGGACCGGGCCGCGGGGACACTCACTGCGTACGTCGTCGGGATTGCGACCTCCGAGGCCGCGTACCTCTCACAGATCGCTCGCAGTGGCAGAACCGAGCAGGAGTGGGTGGCGGACCTGCGCCCGGCCTTCGACGAAGCCGCTCAGCAACACCCGCGACTGCGAGAGGGAAGCTCCGCCCGACAGGACGTACACCCCCAGCAGATCCGCGACGGCGACTTCGCGTACGGGTTGGACCGGGTCCTCGACGGCCTGACGGCCCGACTCGGCGCATGAAGCGACGTCCATCGCGACCATCAATCGCCCCTGGAGACCGTCGGGACCCGGCGGGACCCGGCGGGACCCGGCGGGACCCGGCGGGGGTCGCAGCCGCACCCAGCCACTGTCCTACACCGCCTCCCCCACCACCACGACCCAGCCGACCGGCCGCACCGGCCGCACCGGCCGCAGTCTGGGCGCGGTCTCCGAGCACCTCACCGACTTCCGCGAGGCCGGCCTGGTCACCAGCGCCCGCGATCGCGAGGGGGAGCGGGACCTCGGGACGGTGAAGGTGCAAAACGGGCCGGCAGCCATGCATCGATGTACAGCCCTCGTCGCCGGCACGGGATCCCACCGGCCTCCCTTCATCCACCGCATTGGGCGCGCCCCAAGCCCCGATGCGGCCATACATGGCACAAACATGTGTCCAGCGTCGCGGCCCAGGTGCATCCGAGCGGGACGGTTGGGCACAACTGTCCGCGACCGGCCCGATATCGACCAACTCGTCGAGAACGCGTTCAGCGAAGCCCTGCTGCCCACGGCGGCCGCGCTCGCCGCCGCGGGGCGTGGTGGACCTCAGCGATGTGACCTTCCTGGACTCCAGCGGTAGGTATCAATGCCCTCGTCGCCGTCTATGACGCGTCAGCGCCGCCGAAGGCCGACTGCGTATCGCCGCCCCGCAGGAATCGGTCCTGGGCGACTACAGGTGGTCGGCGTCGACGGGTTCATCACCTGCCACCCCACCCTCGAGCCGGCCCTGAACCCCGGAGCGTCCTACCCGGGCCGGCCTGGAGGGTCCTCCTGCCGCGAGTGGCGCTGCACGGTCTCCTCCAGCTCCCTGCGCACTGGCTCCGGCAGCGGCCGTCCCAGCGCCCGGCCGATCACCATCTCGGCCACCGTGTGCAGTTTGATGTTGGTGTGCTGCGAGACCTCACGCAGCACCTCGAACCCGGCGTCCGGCGGGAGCCGGCGCGCCGCGATGAGGACACCGATGGCCTGGTCGACCGTCGCATGGGAGCCGACCGCGTGCCGTAGCTGGGCATTCTCCAGCTCCAGGCGGGCCACCAGGACGTCGCGTGTACCGTCGGGCAGGTGCCGCGGTATGCGGGAGGTCGTCATGACTTCTCTCCATACAGGGCGGACGTTTCCATTACGCCTGCCCCGGACCCATCGCGGCAAGACGAACCGGCGCAACGCAAAGATCGCACACAGCGTGAAGAGGGGCTATTCACCGACCGTGGCCGGTGAATAGCCCGAGAGGCTGTCTTCCCAACCACTCCCCTGCCGGGTCACCCTCACTCGCATGCTCACACCACCGGTACCGCCAACGGAGCCGCGCCCGTGTCCTGGCCCCCTCCCGAGCGGGCGCCGGTTTTCGGGCACTTCCTGTTCATCTTGTTCCTGTGCACACGGCACCGCATCGTTGCGGCGCTCACCACCGACATCCAATCGTCCAGGACGACTGCGATGCGCCAAGGCCCGGATCATGCACGGAAGCGCGAGAGCCAAGATTCCCACCGGCAGCATCCGGAAGTAGTAGCTGGAGGAGCGTCGGCGGCAACCGCTTGTGAATCGAGTGGCTGGTGCAGGTCCAGGTAGCAGCGCCGCCGGACGCCGGGCCCCCCGCGTCCCGCGTCATCCGCTCCGTTGTCGCTGTTGCCCACCGTTCGGCGAGCAGTTGCTGAAAGGCGAGCGCGGTGTCGTCGTCGGCGGCCGCGACGTCGACGACGACGACCAGACACGGCTCACTCACGTGCGCCTAGTTGGCCGGGTTCACGTACACCACCGCGCCTGGCCTGCCAAGCGGGTCCCGCAGCGACAGTGCCTTCACCGAACCACTGCAGGCGGTCAGGGACTGTCGCCGCCCGCGTCCCGGCGGGCCAGCTCGCCGGGACGCGGGTCGTACAGCGCAGCCCGACGCACCGTACGAAGAACCGATCCGGCGTGAGGTAACGCCGTGGAGAGACTGGGTTCAGTGCCCGCACGAGCAATGGAGAAACCAGGGAAATCGACCGTGTGTTCCCGCGTTCACCGGGCACGAGGAGCGACGGAGGTTGATAACTATGGTTCCCCTGCTTCTCGTTCTTCTGCTGGCTCTGATCCTCTTCGGCGCGGGCTTCGCGCTCAAGGCGCTGTGGTGGATCGCTGTCATCGTGCTGGTCGTCTGGCTGCTGGGCTTCGTCATGCGCTCCGCGGGCGCGGGCGGCCGCAGGGGACGCTGGTATCGCTGGTAACCGGCTGAGCAGCAGCGTGCTGGTGGGCTCCGGATGCATCCGGAGCCCACAAGCATGTTCCGGATCAGGGCATCTCTCCGGGAAACCGGTGTAATTACCACCTTCCCGAGAACCGGGTGGGCCTCAAAGCCGGCCCGGTGGGCAGTGGAACCTGCGCCTCCGGACCACCGGACCTCAGCCGCCCCGACATCGCGCACCGCGCGCTCGCCAGACAGCCATCTGCCGTCGCAGGCCGCGGTGGCCCTACACCTTCCCAGCCCCAGTGCGACGGTCGCGGGCCGGGTGCGGAGAAGGCGTAGGATCCCCCGCTGACTGATTGAGGGAAGCGCTTCGACGCCTATCCTTTCGAAACTCGATGCAGGTTCCATGTGCATCAGCCCGTTCTCTCCGTCGCCTGGTTGCGCTAGGCTCCCCGACGTTTCGAAGCGCTTCGACTATGACGGCTTCGACACAGGCAGGCCTTTCGACTCAATGGAGAGTTCTATGCCGAGTTCAGCCGGTTTCACTCGCCGCCAGGTCATGACGACCTCCGGGGCCCTCGCCATCGCGGCGTTGTCCACCTCGACGGCCGCCGAGGCCGCCGCCCGGTCCACTGGTTCCGCCGCGTCGGCGTCCGCGCTGGACGTCGTCGCGAAGATGCAGCCCGGCTGGAATCTGGGCAACACCTTCGAGGCCATTGGCGCCGACGAGACGGCGTGGGGCAACCCGCGGGTGACCCGGGCGTTCTTCCGCAGGCTGAAGGCGCAGGGCTTCAAAAGCATCCGGGTCCCGGTCACCTGGGGCCAGCACGAGGGCCCGGCTCCGGCCTACACGCTCGACCCGGTGTTCCTGGCCAGACTCAAGCAGGTGGTCGACTGGGCCCTGACCGATGGTTTCTACGTTCTGATCAACATGCACGGCGACGCGTGGCAGTGGGTGCCGAACATGCCGACCCAGCATGACGCGGTCCTGGCCCAGTACACGGCCACCTGGAAGCAGATCGCCGCCGCCTTCCGGGACGAGCCGCGCCGACTGCTTTTCGAAAGCATCAACGAGCCCTTCTTCAACGGCAGCTCCGGCGACGAGCAGAACGCCGTTCTGATGAACGAGCTCAACACGACCTTCCACTCCGTCGTGCGCGCGACCGGCGGACGCAACGCCGACCGGCTGCTTGTCATGCCGACCCTGGGGGACACCCCGGATCAGCCCAAGATCGACACCCTGCTCGCCACCTTCGCCGCGCTCGACGACCCGAACCTCGTGGCCTCGATCCACTACTACAGCTTCTGGCCCTTCAGCGTGAACCTCGCCGGCTACACGACCTTCAACGCGGCCACCCAGCAGGACCTGACCGACACGTTCGACCTGCTGCACAGGTCCTTCGTGGCCAAGGGGATCCCGGTCGTCGTCGGTGAGTACGGGCTGCTCGGCTGGGACTCCGGCCCCGGCACGGTCGAACAGGGTGAGACGCTCAAGTACCTTGAGTATCTCGGCTACTACGCGCGTTACCGGGGTCTGACCACGATGTTGTGGGACAACGGCAGCCGCTTCAACCGTCGCACCATGCAATGGAACGACCCGAGCCTCTACGCGCAGATACGTTCCAGCTGGACCGGGCGCTCCGGCACCGCGTCCACCGATCAGCTCTTCGTGCCCAAGGGCAAGACCCCGACGGACGCGACGATCACGCTGAACCTCAACGGCACCAGGCTGACGAGGATCGATGTCGGCACCCGTCCACTGCTCCGGGGCGTGGACTACACCGTCAGCGGCAGCACCCTGACGATCGCGGCGGCGACGCTCGGCCGGCTGACCGCGTCGCAGGAACACGGTACGAATGCCGTCCTGTCCCTCCGGTTCACGGAGGGAATCCCCTGGGCCGTCAACGTCATCACCTATGACAAGCCGGTCCTGACGAGCGCGACGGGTACGACGACCTCGCTGGTGATCCCCACCGCGTTCAACGGGGACAGGCTGGCGACCATGGAAGCCGTCTACGCCGACGGCAGCCCCGCCGGTCCGCAGTCCTGGACAACGTACAAGCAGTTCAATGTGGCCTTCACCGTGGACTACGCCGCGGACACGATCACCTTGCCGACCGCGTTCTTCGGCGAGGTCACCGACGGCGCCCCCGTGACCCTCACCTTCCACTTCTGGAGCGGGGCGATCTTGACGTACACGCTGACCAGGTCCGGCACCGCGGTCACGGGCACCTCCGCCTGAGAGCGGGTCCATCAGGAATCAGACGGGTGCCCTGACGCCCGTCTGACCGGCACCGCGCGGCCCACTGACGACACCGGATGTCGCCTCTCCTTGCCGTTGGAAGACGTCCCCCGCCCCGTTCCGACGGCTTGTAGCAGGGCGGGCGACGGCTTCGATGCCGGACGCGGCCCCTACCCCACGGAGCGGGCGCGCGCCCGGGCATGGACAGGCACCTTCCAGGGCCACGCGCGCCCGTCGCCACCCCACGGCGGCGGGCTCGCTGACGGTCGTTTTCCCTTCCCGACCCTTCCCGGCCCTTCTCGCCCGGGTCGGACTGTCATACAATCACGCGGACCGCCTCACGGAGCGTCCGGACACCGGGGCCATGCATGGACCGCCCGCCGCTCAGCCGTGTGTCACCCGGTTGAACGTTCCGAGTCAGTCCGCGAAACTCGGGCGTGGAGGCTCGATGCCGCTTGGGTTGTACGATCGCCGTACCGTATCCTGATCCCGTGACCGCATCAGGCAACTCAGCGCCCCGTAGCCCCGGCGAATCCGTCGATCTGGCCGCCCAGGTCGGCCGGGTCGCCGCACCTCTGCGTCAGCAGGTGCTCGATGTGCTGCGGCAGGCCATCCTCAGCTTCCACTACGCGCCTGGTCAGCGACTGGTCGAGCGTGAGCTGATCGAGGAGATCGGCGTCTCGCGCACCACCATCCGCGAAGCTCTGCGCGAGCTGGCGGCCGAGGGTCTGGTCAAGACCATCCCGCAGAAGGGCGCCGTCGTCGTGGTGCCCTCACTCCAGGAGGCACTGGAGCTCTACGAACTGCGCGCCGCCCTGGAGGCGCTCGCCGTGCGCCGGTTCACCGAGGTCGCGTCGGACGACCAGGTGGCGGAGCTGCGCGGCGCGTTCGAACAACTGGCCGAAGTTGCGAACGGCGACGGTGACACCCTGCAGATCCTCAAGGCCAAGGGCCAGTTCTACGACGTCCTGCTGCGCGGCTGCGGCAACCGCTCGGTCCACTCCACGCTCGGCGGTGTCCAGGCCCGCCTCAGCCTGTTGCGGGCCACCTCCCTGGCCCAGCCAGGGCGCACCGCACGCAGTGTGCAGGAGTTGCGCGCCATGGTCGAGGCGATCGAGGCGCGCAATCCCGAGGCAGCCGTGCGTGCGTCGAACCACCACGTCGAGCAGGCGAAGCGGGCGGGGCTGGAGGGGCTGTCCGCCACCAGCGGGCTGCCGTTCAGCACCGCCTCGCGCTGAACCGCCTCACTGTGAGCCGTCTCGCTCTGAGCCGCACCGCCTGAACCGCACCGCCGGGAGTCAGGGGGCGCGGTCCAGAACACGTGCCTGCGGTAAAACGCGCTTGCGGTTCAGTGCATGACGTATCCGCCGTTCGGTGACAGCGTCTGGCCCGTGTAGAACGCCGATTCGTCGCCGGCGAGGAACAGGATCGTATGCGCGATCTCCTCCGCGGAGGCGGCCCGGCGCAGCACCCCCAGGCCGACGACCGCACGGCGGATCTCCCTGTCCGTCGGCAGCATCGGAGTGTCCGTCGCGCCGGGCGCCACCGCGTTGACCCGAATCCCGTCGTCCGCCACGAGCGCGGCCACCGCACGGGTGAGCCCCAGCACGCCGGCCTTGGACGCCGGGTACATGGCCGGCAGAGGGAAGTTGGCGAGGGCTCCCACGCTGGAGACATTGACGACGGACCCGCCCGGCGGGGAGTTGCGACGCATCAGACGCACGGCGGCTCGCACGGAGTAGAACGTACCGGTCAGGTTGACCGCGATGACCTCCGCGAAGTCCTCGTCGGTGAGATCGCAGATGTCGGCCTGGGCGCCCGAGATGCCTGCCGCGTTCACCGCGATGTCGAGTCGTCCGAACTCGGTGAGAGCGCGTTCGTACGCGGCGTCCACCTGACCGCTGTCCCGTACGTCGGCGCCGACCGGGATCGCCCCCTCGATCCCGGTCACCGCCCGGGCCGTCCCTTCGGCATCCAGGTCCACGGCCAGGACCCGCGCCCCCTCGTCGGCGAAGCGGCTCACCGTGGCCAGCCCGATGCCCGAGGCGGCGCCGGTGACCAGGGCGGTCCGGCCGGCGAGCAGGCCGCCGGCCCGCTGCCGGCGGCTGCTCCTCGATGACACGCTCATACGGCCCCGGTCCTCAGTTCGTCGCGGGGCCGGCGGGGTGGTCGAAGAACTTGTCGAGGTACGCCTGCGGCATCCACGCCTCGCCGTCCTCGACCTCTCCTAGATCGCTCGGCTTCGCGCCCTTGGGCAGATAGTCGGCCAGGTTCGCCTTGGTGATCAACGACGGCTCGCGGGTGATCGTGCCGACCTTCGGGCCCTCTCCCCCCATCACCATCATCCCGACGGAGAACCAGGCCTTCGTCTCCTGCGTGCCGTTGCCGCCCGTACCGGCGGTCTCATAGCCGTCGGCCGCCTCCAGCTTCTTCCAGGAGGCCAGCGACGAGGCGGACGCCCCGGCGTCCACCACTTTGGGGACCTTCCGTCCGGTCGAGTCGAAGGCCGCGTAGACGCCGGAGCCCATGACGCCGAGCTGCGCCACCATGTCGATTTTCTGTGGGTGGCTGGAGAGGAACTTCAGCAGCTCGGCCTTGGCCACGGGCGGCACGAAGGCGCCGTTGACCTCGCCGAGCACCTTCATGTCGGGGCATGCGGCCAGCACGTCCTTGACGGCCTGGTAGCCGATCTTCTCCGTCGACAGTCCCTGGAAGCCGCGGACGACGACGACATTGCCCTTGCCGTCGAGTTGCTTCGCGACGAGGGCGGCCGGCCGGGCGACGTTGAGGTAGGAGTTCTCCGCCACGTTCACGGCGTACTTGGAACGGATGGTGGAGGAGAGCGCGACCGTCACCACGCCCTTCTTGCCGGCCGCGTCGACCGCGGAGACCATCGCGTCGCCGGAGAGGGGCGTGACGTAGATGATGTCGACACCGGAGTCGACCAGCTCGTTGTAGCCGCGGATCTGCTCGGCCGGGGTCATGGTTGCCGGGTCGGTCATGATGCGCTTGACGAGTTTGCCCTGAACCAGCCCCTTGGCCTTGGCGGCGGCGAAGCTCACGTCCATCTGCTTGACGACGGACGCGGCGAACGCGTTCGAGGCCGGCAGATACGAGAAGCCGACCTTCGCGGCGCGGTTCAGCTTCTTCTTGTCCCGCCAGGCGCTCGCGAACACGTCCTCGCCGTAGGCGTTGTAGGCCTTCTGAAGCTCCGCGGGCAGGGCCTTGACAGCGCCGTCGGGGTCCTTGGGCGCGATGGTCGGCACCTCGCCGCAGCCGGCGGACGCCTTCCCCTGGGTGTCGGTCGCCCCGGAGGCGACCGTGCCGCCCGCCCCGCCACAGCCGGCGAGCAGGGCCGTGAGGACGATCCCGGTGGACGACGCCACGACGCTTCTGCGGGCGTGCCGGTAGCTGGATCTGTTCATGGAGAGCCTTTCTGAAACAGAGGATGAGGAGGGCGAAGAGGAGAGAGGGGGCAGGGAAGGGGAGAGGTCAGACCTGGTCGCGGAGCCTGCGCTCGCGGCCGTAGACCGCCATCGCGGCGAGGATCACGACGCCGTTGAGGATCTGCTGGTCGGCTTCCTGGAAGCCCAGGCCGACGAGCACGGTGGAGACCGCGGTGAGCAGCAGGACGCCGACGGTGGTGCGGGTGTAGCTGCCTGGACCGCCGAACGCCGTACCGCCGAGGACGACCGCGGCGATGCTCTGGAACAGGTAGGGGTTCCCCAGCCGGTTGTCGACGTTCCCCGCGAAGCCCGCCAGGACGACGCCGGCGAGGATCGCGAGGGCCGCCGCGATGGCGTACACCGTGACCCAGACCTTCCGGGTGCTGATGTGAGCGAGGTCCGCGGCCACCGGACTCGCGCCGGTGGCCAGCAGTCGCCGGCCGGGGCGGGTGCGGTGCAGCACCACGGAGACGACGGCGAGCGCGAGTGCCCAGACGACCACCACGGGGGGCACGGGGACACCGAGGGTCGACGCCGTGGGGGCGCTCAGCCGGCTCACCCAGCCGGGGGCGCCCTCTCCGGTGCCGCCGCCGCTGAGGACGGAGGTCACGCCGACGGCGATCGAGCCCGCGGCGAGGGTGACGATGATCGGGTGGATGCCGAAGCGGTGGCACAGATAGCCGACGAGACCGCCCATGGCGGCGCCGCAGGCGACGGCGACGGCGAGCATGACGGGCAGCGGCACTCCGGGGATGTCGCCGAACTGGGTGACGGTCACCGCGCCGGCCACGATGAACCCGGCGAGGGACAGGTCGATCCCCCTGATCAGTACGACGAGGGTCTGTCCGATCGAGGCGAGGCCGGTGAGCGCACAGAGCACCAGGACCGAGCGCATGCTCGTCGGTTCGAGGAACCCCGGCATGACGGCCGCGCCCCAGACGAGAACGGCCACGGTGAGCAGGAGCTGGACGAGCGGGAACCGTCGCTGGAGGGAGAGGAGCCGCTGTCCGACCGAAGGCCCTTGCGCGGCCACCGGTGCCGGGATGTCGCCGACGGGGGCGAGGGGGGCCCTGTCGAGCGAGCCTTGCTGCGTGGTCATCATCGCCTTTCCTTCAGTTCTCGTGCCGCGACGGCTCCGAAGAGCACTGCGCCGATGAGCAGGACGCCGTAGATCACCTGGAGCCATGTCTGCGGCACCTGGAGCACTCCGAGGAGGCTCTGCAGCAGGTAGATGGCGGCGGCGCCCGCGAGCGCGTTGGCGATTCCGCCGCCCCCGCCCTGCAGGGGGATGCCACCGAGGGAGACGGCGGCGATCGCGATGAGCGTGTAGGAGGTGCTCGTGCCGGCCTCGGCCGTGGACGCCAGCCCGATGAGGACCAGGCCTCCTACCGCCGCCATGGCACCGCCCAGGGAGTAGGCGAGGACGCGCACCGCGCCGACGGGTACTCCGCTGGTGAACGCCGTGACGTCGTTGCCGCCCACGGAGCGCAGCTGGCTGCCGTACGTCGTCAGTCTGGTGACCAGCAGCCAGAGGGCGGCCGGGACGGCCAGCGCGAGGAGGCCGCCCGGGACCGGTCCCATCGACCCCGCGAAGCCGGCCATCCAGGAGCCGGAGATGGTGGTGGGGCTGGGCGACAGTTTGAGGTCGACGCCGGTGAGTACGAAGAACATGGCGAGGGTGACGACGATGGGCTGAAGTCGGCCCAGGACGATGAGCAGACCGGTGAGGGTTCCGACCAGCGCGCCCACCGCCATGAGGACGGGCAGGGCGACATACCCGCCGAGGCCGGCCGGCTGGAGTTGGGTCGCGTAGAGGAGACCGCTCAGCGTCATCAGCGGGCTGACCGACAGATCGATACCGCCGCGTCCGCTCATGATCGAGGGCACGCTCGCCATGGCGGCGATGCCGAGCGGGGCCAGGGCGGCCAGTTGGGAGGTGGCTCCGAAGCGGGGTTGCAGGACGAGGTTGGCGATGAGGAGCGTGGCCGCCAGGAGAACCGCGAAGAGGTAGGTGTGGCGTGCGAACAGGGATCGGAGCGTGCGCCGGGGTGCGGGGGCCGTGTGCCGGGCTGTCCGGTCGGGCTTCGGTGCGGAGGTGCGGGAGGCGTGGTCGACGGTGCTCACGCGGCCACCGCCGCTCCGCCGAAGAAGGCGTCGACGAGCCGTTCCCTGTTCAGCTCTCCCCGGGTGAGTTCCGTGGCGAGCGAACCTTCCCGGAACACCAGGACGCGGTCCATCAGCTCGACGTGCTCGTCGACCTCCGAGGACAGCATGACGACGGTCAGCCCCTGCCCGGCCAACTCGCGCAGCAGGCGGTAGAGGTCGCGTTTGGCTCCCACGTCGATTCCCCTCGTCGGGTCGTTGAGCAGCAGGACGTCGGGGTCGGCGGCCAGCCAGCGGGCGATGACGACCTTCTGCTGGTTGCCGCCGCTCAGCGTGGTGATCGCGTCCGACGTACGGCCGAACCGGATGCCGAGCCGCTCCACGTAGTGGCGGAACCGCGTCTCGGCGGCGCGCTCGGACAGCAGCCCTTTCCTGACGTCCTGTTCGGCGGTGGCGATGGCGAAGTTGTCCAGGATGGACATCCACGGCAGGATCGACTCCCCGCGCCGGTCCCGCGCCACGTACGCGATGCCCAGGTCCCGTGCCTTGCCGGGGTCGGTCACCCGGTGTTCCCGGTCTCCCTCGATGCGTACGACGCCGTCGGTGTCGCCGTGGCCGACGAGGAGGCGGAGGAAGTCGTCCTGGCCGTGGCCCTCCAGGCCGGCCAGCCCGACGATCTCGCCCCGGCGCAACTGCGCCCGGCACGGCTCGGTGTCCGGCCGCAGCCGTGAGCCGGTGACCTTGAGGACGACCGGGGGTGCCTCGATGGCGGAATCGGTGGCGGTGGCCGAATCGGTGGCGGTGGCGGTGGCGGCGGGAACCGCGCGGGCCGTGTCCCGCACCAGGTGCGTGCCACCGGTCATCAGCCGGATCATCTCGTCGTGCGCCCAGTTGGCGCCGAGGGTGCCCACCGTGCGGCCCGACCGGAGCACGGTGACGCGGTCACCGATCTCCCGGATCTCGTCCATCCGGTGGGTGATGAGGACGATGCTCATGCCCAGCGCCGCCCGTTGCCTCACCAGCGCGAACAGGCGGGTGCGGGTGTCGTGGTCGAGGGCGGAGGTCGCCTCGTCGAGGACGAGCACCTTGGGGTCACGCAGCAGCGACCGGGCGATGCCGCAGGCCTGGCGGTCGCTGAGCTGGAGCGAGCCGAAGGGAGCGTCCAGCTCGGGCGGCGTGACGAGCAGCGCGGCGAGGATGTCCGCCGCCCTGGCACGGCGGCCGGCGTCACGGGTCACGGGGCGCAGCAGGCGGTCCGCGCCGAGCCACAGATTGTCAAGGACGGACCGGTTCTCGACGCCGAGCACCTCCTGGAACACCGTGTCGATGCCCGCGCGCAGGGCCTGCGCCGGGGTGCGCGGGGCGAAGGGCCGTCCGCCGACCGTGATGGAGCCGGTGTCGGGGCGGTGTACCCCGCTGAGGATCTTGACCAGCGTGCTCTTCCCCGAGCCGTTCTCCCCCACGAGGGCGTGCACCTCGCCCGGGAACAGACGGAGTGCGGCGTCCTGGAGGGCGATCGTCGGGCCGAAGTGCTTGCGTAGGCCGTCGACCGTCAGCACGGCTTCCGGCTCAGCTGTGAGCGGGTGGGTCGGCACTGACCCCTCCTGACTTGGGTGACTGATTCCAGACGGGATCCAGACGTATCCCAGATCGAATGATTGTCGTCTGGTCATACAATGTCTTGAGCGAGGCAGACGGTAGCGCGTCGCCGAAACCGGCGTCCAGAGGTGAATCGCCTCGAATTTGCTCGATGTTCGACGGGTGGACCAGGGGGATCCGCTGGAATACCCGAACCCGAGCGTGATTGTCGTCTCGTCATACAAAGAGTACGGTGGGCGAGCACCACCCGGGCGGGCCGGGTCGGCGAGCGCCAAAGGAGTGCACGTGTACCTCATCACCGGTGCCAGCGGAGGGCTGGCCCAGACCGCAGCGGAGCTGCTGCTGGAGTCGGTCCCCGCCGACCAGGTCATCCTGACGACGCGGGCACCCGGCAAGCTCCAGTCCTTCGCCGACCGTGGCGTCCACGTGCGGTACGCCGACTTCGCCGATCCGGCCGGCCTCGAAGCGGCCTTCAAGGGGGCGGAGCGGATGCTGCTGGTGTCCACCGCCCAGGTCGGTACGAGAATCGGTCTCCACCGCAACGCGATCGACGCGGCCCGGCGCGCCGGGGTGCGGTACCTCGCCTACACCTCGATCGTCGGCGCCGGTACCGCGGACAACGACGCCGTCGTCTGTCTGGAGCACCGCGCGACCGAGGAGATACTCCGCGAGTCGGGGCTGCGCTGGAACGCCCTGCGGGACGCCCAGTACGCGCAGGCGGTGGCCCACTTCATCGCGCCGGGCGCCGTCGCCATGGGCAGCATGGTCGGCGCCTGGGGGGAGGGCACGGTCGGGTTCGTCTCCAGGGAGGACTGCGCCGCGTCTGCCGTCGGCGCGCTCCTCGGACGCGGCGAGGACGACCGGGCCTACGAGATCACCGGCCCGGAGGAACTGTCCTACCGTCAGGTCTGTGCCCTGATCGCCGAGATCAGCGGCGCCGACATCGCGTACGTTCCGATCAGCGACGAGGAGCAGTACGCCGTCTTCGACTCCATGGGCGTGCCCCGGGAGTACGACGAGGCGGCGATCGCCGGCTCCCCGATCCCGTGGAACAGCGACGACATGGTCTCCTTCAGCCGGGCGATCCGCCTCGGCCACATGTCGTCCCTCAGCGACGCCGTCCAGATCCTGGCCGGGCGAGCGCCTCGCTCCATGCGCTCGGTGCTGGAGGAGGCCGCGGCCACCTGGCCGCCGGCCGCCCCGCCCGCCGACGGCACCGAGACCGTGGTGGAGGCCGCGCGATGAGCACCGACACGAACACGGACGCCGTCGACGACTCCACCTACCTCAGCGAGAAGGCACTGCGGCGCTTCGTCGACGTGCTCGGCGAGGACGGTGTCGTCCTCGGTGAGGGCCGCTTCCACGAGCAGTACCGCGACAAGTACTGGCACCGCGACGACGACACGTACGACCCCGCCGCAGTCCTGCTCCCGCGCAGCGCCGAGGAGGTCCAGGCGGTCGTCCGGATCGCGAACGAGTTCGGGGTGCCGATCTGGACCTCCTCGCAGGGCCGCAACTACGGCTACGGCGGCTCCTCGCCCCGCCTGAAGGCGACCGTGGTGGTCAGCCTGACCCGGATGAACCGTGTCCTGGAGATCAACCGCGATCTGGCGTACGCGGTGGTGGAACCGGGCGTGCGCTGGATCGACCTGTACGACGCGCTGAAGGAGTCCGGGAACGAGGATCTGATGGTGACCGTCCCCGACCTCGGCTGGGGCAGCGTCATCGGCAACTCCCTCGACTGCGGGATCACGTACCAGCCCTACGGCGCCGACTTCATGGCTCCGTGCGGGATGGAAGTCGTGCTGGCGAACGGCGAGTTGCTGCGTACGGGCATGGGTGCCATCCCGGACAACAAGTCCTGGCACACCTACAAGCGCGGCCTCGGACCGGTACTCGACGGCCTGTTCGTGCAGTCCAACTTCGGCATCGTGACGCGGATGGGTTACTGGCTGATGCCGCGCCCGGAGGCGTACGCCCCCTTCTTCCTGACGGTGCCGCGGGACGAGCACCTGGAGCAGGCCATCGACATCATCCGCCGGCTCCGCCTCGACGGCACGCTGCGCGGGGTGCCGAGCATGTACAACACCGTGACGCTTGCGGCCCAGTTCCCGGACGTGATGGGCCGCTTCGCGGGTGCCGACGGTGCCTTCAGCGAGGAGACCCTGAACGAGATGGCCGATGCCACCGGGCTCGGCCGGTGGGCGCTGCGCGGGGCGCTGTGGGGGGACGGCCCCGTCGTGGAGCACCAGTTGGCGAAGATCCGGGCGGCGTGGAGCGAGGTTCCCGGCGGGCAGGTGCTCTTCGCACGGACGTACGGGCCGCAGGAGTACGACGAGATCCGCTCGATCCCCGACAAGTGCCAGGGGGGTCTGCCCGGGCTCGATCTGCTCGACGCCATTCCGGAGGGGGTCGCCCATATCGGCTTCTCCCCCGCGATTCCGCTGGTCGGCAGCGATGTGCGGGAGGTCGTGGACCTCTTCGACCGGATCGTCAGGGAGCAGGTCGGGGTCAATGTGGCCGGAGGGCTGCTGATCATCAATGAGCGGACGGCGCTGTACGTCACCGGGCTCAACTACGACTATCGGGACGCGGAGCAGTGCCGTCGTGCCTACGACGCGCTGAAGGTGCTCGTGGCGGAGGCGGGGCGGCGCGGGTACGGTGAGTACCGCGCGCACCTGGACTTCATGGATCTGGCGTCCGCGCAGTACTCCTTCAACGACCACGCGTACCGGCGGTTCTGCGAGACGATCAAGGACGCGGTGGATCCGAACGGCATCCTGTCGCCGGGCCGGCACGGGATCTGGCCGGAGAAGCTGCGGCATCTCGCGGATCGCGGCTGACCTTCGTCACCCAGTTGTCACCGAGGTTCATGGCCGACGTGAATGAGGCCCCGGCTCGCTTGAGCCGGGGCCTCGGACGTGTTCTCGCTCGTGCTAGGTCAGCGCCGCCCCTCGTTCGAACGCGGCCTCGATCCTCGCCGCTCGCTCGCCCACCATCGGATACCACTCCGGATGCGTGACGATATGGGTCTCACCACGGGCCAGGGCCGCCAGTACGACGTCGCCCACCTCCACCGGGTCCAGCCAGCGCAGCTCGGCCAGTTCCGGGTCGTCGGAGATGTCGTTCTGGACGAAGGCGCTGTTCGCCGCCCCCGCGGGCCTGGTACGCAGCGACCGGGCGATGTTGCTGCGGACCGTTCCCGGCGCGAGGACCGCGGCGCCCACGGTCGAGTTCTCCCGCCGCAGCTCCTGCGCCAGCGCCTCGGTGAGGCCCATGATCGCGAACTTGGTCGTGGCGTACGCCCCGAGGCCGGGCATGTCGGCGACGAAGCCGCCCATGGAGGACGTGTTCACGATGTACGCCGGCTCGCCGTGCTGCTTGAGGAGCGGCAGGAACGCGTGCACGCCGTGGATGACACCGTCGAGGTTGACATCGAGGATCCACTTCCAGTCCTCGAGGGTCATGTCCGCGATGCGTGACTCCGGGGCCACACCGGCGTTGTTGAACACCAGGTGCACCTTGCCGAACCGGTCGACGACCTGATCGGCCAGCGTCCGCACGCTCGCGGCGTCGGAGACGTCGGTCCGCACTCCCACCGCCCCGATCTCCTCGGCCGCGACGTCCAGCGCATCCTGCTCGATGTCGGCGATCACCACATGGGCACCGCCCGCCACCAGCCGTTGCGCGATGCCCTTGCCGATGCCCGACGCGCCGCCGGTGACGACGGCGACGAGGCCGCTCACTTCCTTGATCACGGTCACTGGCCGGCCTTTCCGTCGATCGCGCCGACTGCCCGGCGGGCGGAGGGCCACACACCGTGCCGGCCCGGCGAGAGGATCCCGTTCGGGTCGACCGCGTCCTTGATCCGCTCGACGAAGCGGCGGTAGGCGTGGTCGTTGAAGGAGTACTGGTCGGCCGCCATGTCCATGAAGTCCAGGTGCGCGCGGTACTCGCCGTATCCGAGCGCCCCCACCTCGCTCACCAGCATCTTCGCGGTGTCCACCGCCGCGCGTACCTGCTTCTCGTCGCGTGTGTCGAAGCTGATGCTGCTGACGACGATGGCGCTGCGGTCGTTGATCGGGAAGATCGCGCAGACGAAGTTCGTTCCGGCCCGGTCGGTGACCAGCCGATGGATCACGTCCACGACGCGGCGCACCTCGCCACCGGTGAGCGGGACGACCGGCGAGAAGCCGATGTGGCCGACGAACTCCGGAACGACCTCCATCAGGTCCATGCTCGGGATGCCGGCCTGGACCTTCTCCATGAAGGTGGTCAGCTCGCCCCACTCGTGGCGCAGGAAGGTGCGGTGGTGGTCGACGCGCGAGCCGTCGATGGCCGCCCACGCCTCGCGGATGCGGCGCAGGTGGTGGTCGACGACGGGCCCGTCGCCCCACAGCGCGGTGCGCAACCCCCAGCGTCCGATGCCGGTGCGGGCGGCGAGGCCGTCCAGGGCCTCCTCGCTCGCCGGTCCCTCGGCGCCCATGAACTCCCCCAGCAGCTCGGGGAACTGGGCGGCCATGGTGATGGTGTTCTGCAGGTTCGGCACCCCGCGGATCACTCCGTCGAGGCGGAGTTCGCGGATGATGTCGACGGCCTGGGCGAGCTGGTCGTCCCGGGGGATGCTCAGGTAGAGCGGCGCGTACGCCTCCGGGCGGCGCTGGAGCCACACGCCCGCGCGCGTCACGATGCCGTAGTTGGACTGGATGAACAGCGGGTCGAGGACGGGGCCGAGGCCACGCTGGTAGACGTGCCAGGACGGGTTGCCGGGGACCGCCCCCATGCCGGTGCGCAGCAGCTCCCCGTCGGCCAGGACGACCTCCATTCCGCAGAGCTTCTGGAAGTCCGAGCCGTTCGGGCCGTAGGTGACCCCGTTGTCCAGGGAGTTGCCGATGACACTCCCCCACCCGAGGTCCGGGATCGAACACCACAGGCCGCCGTTGCCGGAGGCCTCCAGGGCGTCGTACAGGTCGAACCAGCGCACCCCGGGCTCCACGACGGCGTACGCCAGTTCGCGGTTGATCTCCAGGACCCGGTTCATCCGGCGGAAGCTGATCAGGAGGGAGCCTCGGACGCGGGGCGACGGGCCGCCGTAGCCGTTGTTGCGGCCCTGGGAGGAGGTCCACACGGGGATGCGGTACTCGTTCGCGATCCGTACGACGTCGCGCACCTGGTCGGTCGAGGTGGGGAGAACGACGGCGGAGGAGTCGTAGGTGCGGTCGCCCTGGAACCAGTACGGGTCGCGGTAGGTGTCGCGTTCGGCGTCGGTCAGCAGGACGGCGTCCGCACCGACCACCTCGGTCAGGAGGCGCACCACCTCGTCCGGCAGGTTGGTGTGTTCCTGCGTGGTCGTCGTCATCGTGAGCTCTCCAGTCCGTCCAGCCAGGCGATGACCGGCTTGACCGTCTCGGCGGAGTTGGCCTCCAGGATCAGCCCGTGGCCGTTGCCGACGATGCCGGCGTCGGCCAGCGGGAGCAGTTCGGCGTCCGCGCCCACCGTGCGCAGGAAGTCGACCAGGGGCGGGGACTGGGCGGCGCTGCCGGACGCGCTGCCGGTGACGACGGCGACCGGGGTGCCGCTGAGGCCGGGGATGCGATGGCCCGCGGGGTCGGCCTTCAGCCGGTCGGGGGAGTCGATGGCCGGCTCGGTGGTGAGCTCGGCGTACGTCAGGCCATAGGTGATCTCGCCGAGGCCGGGGAAGTCGGCGTACGGCGGTCCCATCGGTTCGATCGCGACGATGGCCTCGACCAGGTCGGGACGTCGGTTCGCGGCGAGCCAGCCGGCCGGGCTGCCCGCGGAGTGGGTGATGAGCACCGCCGGGCCGATCCGGTCCAGCAGGGCCGCGATGCGCTCCCCGTCCAGTCGCTGGCCCTCGGCGAAGTCGGCCAGGAAGAAGCCCATCGCCGAGGTGAGCTGCTGGAACTCGGGGCCGTCGAAGGTGCGGTCCCAGGGCCACTGGGTGTGGGACCCGGCGGCTTCCGGGGGCGCGAACAGGAAGCTCGCGAACTCCAGTGGCAGCGGCGGGGCCACCGGCCCCAGTCCGTCCGGGTGGTGCGGCGAGCGGCCGTGGCCGGGCCGGTCGACGACGTACACCGCGTATCCGGCGCGTACGAGGTCGTAGGCCCAGCCCGGTCGGCCGTCCGGGGTGCCGAGCCAGTCGGTGCCCTGGCCGCCGCCACCGTGGACCAGGACGAGCGGGTGGGGGCGGGTGACCTCCGCGGGTGCCAGCCACTCGACGTAGAGCGGTCCGCGCGGAAGGGTGCCGTGCGGGGTGGGGATCTGCTCGCCCGGTATCCAGAAGAAACCGGTGCGGAGGGTGATCGGCTCGAGCCGGTCGTCGAGATGGGGTGGGATGTCGGTCATGCTCGGTCGTCCTGTCTCGGCGGCCCAACAGGGAGGAGAGGGAAGGGAGTCGGCGGTCAGCGGGCCTCGGGCGGCGGGATCTCCAGGAGCAGGTTGGCCGTGTTGCGGAACGCCTGCTCGCGCAGCATCGGGTTGCGGTGGGTGAGGAGCGAGCTCATGTCGCGGAAGATCCGGTCGAATCGCTCACCCTGGCGCATGGAGCCGGAGCCGACGACGCGCAGCAGGTCGTGTTCGAGCGTCTCCCAGAGCTGGATGATGATCTCCCGGACCACGCAGGCCAGGCTCCAGTCGTCGACGAAGGTGTACTCGCGACTGCCGTCGACCGTGGCGCGGCAGAACTCCTCGTGCTGCGCGATGACGCCGTCCAGCGCCAGCTCGGCGGTCCTGATCTTCGTCCAGGCCGCGCCGTAGTGCCGCTGGTAGTCCACGTCGTACAGGCGGAGCTGGACGGGCGGGAGCGGGGTCTTGCGGGTGCGCATGAGGCGTTCGAACTCGTCGAGAGCGTGGTACAGGCCGCCCACCGCCAGGCTGGCCAGGGACACGGTGAAGGTGAGCAGCCCGCGTCCGGCGTACATGGGGTTGCCATGAAGCTGGGAGCCGACCGTGCCGTCCTTGACCGGGATGTCGATCATGTTGGCGTCCTCGACGACCAGGTCTGCCTCGACGAAGGCGTCGGTGAAGCGGATGCTCTCCGAGCCGGTGGCCTTCAGGCCGGTCGACTCGCCCCAGTTGTGCAGACGCTCGAAGGTCTCCTCGGGTGCGAGGAACATGCCCATCACCGGGGCGGAGCCCTCCTCCTGCTCGACCATGCACTGGCCGAGGTACCAGGTGGAGTGAGGGATGCCGGAGCAGTAGTCCACGACGCCGTTGAGAACGTACCCGCCGTCGGTCCGCTTCGCTCTGACCGTCGGCGCGGACACCGATGCGGCCCGGAAGTCGTGGTCACCGAACACCCGGTCCTGGACCTCCTTGGGGTACCAGGACGCGACGTGGAGGGCGTGGTTCGCGGCCAGTGCGAAGCACCAGGCGCTGCCCATGTCGCCGCGGGCGAGTTCCTTGCAGACCGCGAAGAACGTCCGGGGCGAGACCTCGAGGCCGCCGTACGTCTTGGGGACGAACATGTCGTAGAAGCCGTTCGCGACGAACTGCTCGTGGAGGTCGTCGGGGAGGTGGGTCAGCCGCTCCGCCTCCTCCTGGCGGGCGAGCAGTTCCTCGCGCATCGCCCGGGCCCGCCCGACGAGTTCCTCCTGCGAGGGCACGGCCAGGTCGGGCTGTGCGGCGGCGTGTGCTGTGGTCATCGATTCTCCTAAGCGGGGCGTGGCCGTGGTCAGGCGTGGGGGTTCGCGTCCGTGGCGCGGCGCAGTTGGTCCTCGCGGCGCATCTCCAGCGGGCGCCGCGCGTGCTGTCGGAGTACGCCGGAGACCTGGGCCAGGTCTCCGGCCTCGTATCCCTCGACGAGCCGGCGGTGGTCGTCGAGGAGGGAGCTGGAGGCGTAGCTCGCCGCGTCGAGCGCGCGCAGGTTGAGGCCCGGCAGGCAGAGACGGCGGTAGGTGTCGAGCAGGATCGTGGATCCGGCGAGTTCGACCATGTACTCGTGGAAGCGCTCGTTGGCGCGCACCCAGCCCTCGGGGTCGGTGAACCGGCCGTCCTTGACGAAGCCGAGGGTGTCCTCCATCAGCGCGCGCAGCCGCGCCAGTTGGTCGGTGGTCACCTTGCCGACGGTCAGTTCCGCGACGCCCGTCTCGATGGCGAGCTTGGCCTTGTAGACCTCGTCGATGATCGAGTCGGGGACGGGTGCGATGAGGTACTCCCCCGCCTGGCGCCGGATGAGCCCCTCGTCGGCGAGGGCGACCAGGGCGCGGTGGACGCGGTTGGTGTCCACCCCGAACTCCTCGGCCCAGCGGCCGGTGTCGATGACCTCCTCGATGTCGCTGCCGGCGTTCAGGACGCGGGCGCGGACCTCGCGCAGGACGTCGGCCTCCGGCGCCGTCTGCATCCGGCCGAAGCGGCCGCGGAAGTAGGCCAGCGGATGGCCGGGGTAGGACATCGCCTCCTCGACATGGGCGAGGAACACGTAGTGGGTGCCGGCCTCGACCTGTTCGGCGACCCGGCAGATCAGGTGGGCGATGGCACCGACCAGCAGGGGCGAGCCGTTCGACGCGGTCTCGGTGGGCACGCCGTCGTACTTGTCCGCTACGCGCGAGGCGAAGCGGGTCGCCAGCTCCACGTGGTCCTCGGCGAGGACGTTCACCGCGAAGGCACCGCTGTCACGCACCGCCGCGGCGGTGGCCGAGTTCCGGTTGAGGCAGATCAGCAGCATCGGGGGATCGTCGGTGAGCGAACTGACCGCGCTCGCGGTACTGCCGTACCGGATGCCGCCGCTCTCCGTCGTGATGACGGTGACGCCGGTGGCGAACCGTCCGATGACGTCGCGGAACTCCCGCGCGGTGACCGGACGGGAGCCGGACGGGGCGACGGATGACGGCGTGGACATCACAACCAACTCCTCTGAAGTCCCGGACCGGGGGCATGGGGCCTGCGGGGGACTGTATGACGATCGCACAATGACGTAAAGAGTGAGGCGAGGGCCGAGTACCAGAGTCGACGCACTGGTCGGCGAACCCATCTAGCGCCGTTTCCTGCATGCCTATAATATCGTCATACAAAGTTTCATGTCGAGAGGACAGCCCGATGAGCGCAAGCCTGTACGCCGCGGACTCCGCCCCCCAACCTGCGGCGGAGGGTACGGTCGATCACCTTCTCGAGGTGGCGACGAGGCTCCGCCCGGTCCTACGGGCTGCGCAGGCGGAGCACGAGGCGCTCGGTGGTTACTCGGAGGCGATCCACAAACAGCTCCTCGACGCCGGCTTCTACCGGATGCTCCACCCCAAGCGGTACGGAGGCCTCGAACTGCCGCTGGAGGACTTCCTCCGAGTGGCCGTGGAGATCTCCCGCGGCGACCCGGGGGTCGGCTGGTCCTTCGTCCTCGGCGCCGGACACGCCTGGCACGTGGCCTCCTTCTTTCCCGAACAGGCCCAGGAGGAGCTGTTCGCGGGCGACCTCATCGCGCCGGGGCGCACCATCCCGCGTGGCCGCGCGGTCCGCACCGCGCACGGTTACCGGCTGACGGGGACCTGGGACTACTGCTCCGGCTCGATGTGGAGCACCCACGCGATGCTCGTCGCCCACACCTTCACCGAGCGGGACGAGCCGCTCGGGCTGCGCGCGTACATCGTCCCGCGATCCGACTACGAGATCCTCGACGACTGGTCCGGCGTCCTGGGCATGCGGGCCTCCAGCTCGAACTCCCTCCAGGTCACGGACGCGCTGGTCCCCCAACACCTCAGCGTGGTCTACGACTTCAAGGACCACACGCTGGGCGACACGGGCACCGTCGGCTACCGGCTGCACCACAACCCGATGTACCTGGGCCGCACCCTCGCCTTCTTCAACTGCGAGCTCGTCGCCACCCAGATAGGCGCCGCCTGGGCGGCCTTCGACGCCTTCGACGAGCTCATGGCCACCCGCCCGACGAGCTTCCCGCCGATGATGCCGCGCACCGACTCCGCCGAGTTCCACCGCTGGTACGGCAAGATGCTCGCCCAGATCGACGCAGGCGAGACCCTGCTGCTCAGCGCGATGCGCCAGTACACCGAGCTGGGCCGGCGCTGGGAACGCACCCGCCAGGAGTTCACACCCGAGGAGGACGCCCGGCTGCGCGGCGTCATCCTTCAGGGCGCCCAACTGGCGAACCAGGCCGTCGACCTGGCGTTCTCCACCGCCGGATCCAGCTCGGCACGGCTCGGGTCGCCCATGGAGAAGTACTACCGGGACGTCGCGATGTTCAAGACGCACATCGCCGCCAAGTGGGACGTCACCTACGGGTCGGTCGCACGCTTCCACTTCGGACAGCCGCTGACCTTCTGACACCTCCGTCGCCATCCCTGCCGAAGAGAGAACTCCCATGGTCATCGACCCCGAAGACGTCGTCCAGGCCTTCGTCGACGCGCTCAACCGCCAGGACTGGGACCGTCTCGGCGAGCTGATCACACCAGACTTCACCTACACGATCCAGGCCTACGACCTGCCGGGCGCCGGCGCCCCGATGACCAGGGAAACCTTGGTCGGGGTCCTCTCGCAGATGCTCGCGCTCTTCGACGCGACCGGCCCGCAGATCGAGATCACCCGCCTCGTCGGCGACGGGAGCTGTGTCGTCGCCGAGGCCGTGGGCAGCGGCTTCTTCCGCGACGGCAGCCGCTACGACAACCGGTACGCGAACGTGTACGAAATCTCCGGCGACCGGGTCAGGGCGGTCCGCGAATACATGGACACGCAGCACACCGCGCAGTCGTTCGCCGCGGTGACCTCCGAGCGGGGAGACTGAGGCAGCACCCTGGAAACGGGACAGCGAAGGGGATCCAGGAGCGGCTGCGCTACAGCTCCTGGATCCCCTTCAGGCCCTCAAGGACGTTGGCGGCCACGCGCCGCATGTGCTTGGCATAGATCTCGACCGCGGTGTCCGCGTCCCGCTCCCTGACGGCGGCGACGATGTCGCGCAGTTCCTGGATCACTTCGGCGTGGTTCGTCGACATGCCCTTGACCACCAGGACGCGCACCTTGGCCTGGACGCCCTCCACCAGTTGCCGCAGCACCTCGCTGCCGGCACCGTCGTGCAGGACCGCGTTGAAGTCGCGCCGCGCGTCGAGCACGTCACGCGGCTCGGCGTCGTCCCGCGAGGCGACCTCGGCGAAGTGCTCCGCCGCCGCTTCGAGGGCGTACACCTTGGAACGCGGCGCCTTCTCGATGAACCGTCGCACCAGCAGCGTCTCCAGCGCGCACCGGACCTCGTAGAGGTCGCGCGCCTCGTCAAGGGTGGGCACCGCGACCACGGCACCCTTCTGAGGCACGACCTTGATCAGCCCCTCGGAGGTCAGTTCCCGCAGCGCCTCACGAACCGTGGTGCGGGAGACGTCGAGCTGCTCGACGAGCTCGCGCTCGACGAGACGCCGGCCCGGCTCCAGGCGGAAGTCGAGGATCGCCTCGCGCAGCGCCGTGACGACCTGCTCGCGCAGCGGCGCGGCGACACGGCCGACGGGGCTGGTGGTCCAGGCCGGGGCGAGAGAGGTCGAGTTCGAGGTCGTGGGCTTCGGGGCCGGAGGCATGATCCCTCACTCCTGCGTAGGTGGTTGATGGCGGAAGGACGTGATGACCCCGCTGAGGTCCCGGAGCTCTCCGGAGGCGTACAGCGCCTCGTTGATCCGGTCGAGGGTGTACCGCGCCGTCACGATCGGCCGTGCGTCGTACTCACCGCTCTCCAGGAGGTCCACGCAGCGGGGCAGGTCGCGGGACATCACGCTCTGGCCGTTCTGGCAGGACAGGACCCGTCTGCCGTGGATCGCGAGGGCGTTCTGCGGCAGCGAGATCCGGCCTTCCGCCCACTGCACGCCCGTCAGCACGACCGTCCCGGCCCGCCGCGACATGGCGACCGCCTGCTGCACCGCCTGTTCGGGCCCCGCGGCCTCGACGACCACGTCCGCGCCCCGCCCCTCGGTGAGGGACCGCACCTGTTCGACCGGATCGCCCTGCGTGGGGTCCACGACATCGGTCGCCCCCAGCCCGGCAGCCGTGGCACGGCGGTCGGCCAGCAGGTCCACACCGATGATCCGGCCCGCGCCGGCGACCCGGGCGGCCTGCACACACCACAACCCCAGGTGTCCCAGACCCACGACCGCGACGGACGCGCCCGGCGGGACCTCCGCCACGTTCACGATCGCGCCGTGACCGGTGGTGATGCCACAGCCCAGCAGGCTCAGGTGCGCAGCGGGCAGCGAACTGTTCACGGGCCACACCTGGCTGCGGTCCGCGAGGATGAACTCGGCGTACGCTCCGACGCCACCGGCCGCGCGGACCGGACGGCCCGCCGGGTCGGTGGCGACGACCGGCTCGGGCCTGTCGAAAAGACGGGCGCACTGGTCCGGCCGGCCGATGCCGCAGTAGAAGCACGCGTCGCACTGCGGTGTCCCGGCGACGATCACGAGGTCACCCACGCCGTAGCCGCGACCGCGGGCATGGGCGCCGCTGCCGCCGCAGCGCTCCACCACGCCCAACGCGGTGTGGCCGAGCACGACCGGCGGTTTCTTGCCGCGCATCGCCCGCCAGCCGAGCCAGTCGGTGGAGCAGAACGGCGCGGCGACCGTCCGTACCAGTACCTCGTGCTCGGCCGGATCGCGCAGGGCGACTTCCCGGACCGGCATGGGGGCGCCGAACGCCTCCAGCACCGCTGCTCGCATCTCGGCTCCCGTCAGAAGACGAACACGCCCGAGAGGTCCTCGAGCCGTTCGGACCGCTCGAGAGCGGTGTTGATGTCGTCGAGCCGGTACGTCGAGGTGATGACCGGCGACGGGTCGAGCACGCCACGTTCGAGCAGACGGATGTACGCGGGGAGGTCGCGGCGCATGCGGACGTTGCCGTTCTGGGTGCTGAGCACCTGCCGGCTCTGGACGGCGAGGGGGATCTGGCCGAAGGTGACCTCGCCGACCGCGTCCTTCAGACCGGAGAGCACGACGGTGCCGGCCCGCCGGGAGATCTCCAGCGCCAGGCGCTGCGCGGCGGGCGACCCGGCGGCCTCGATGACCTTGTCCGCCCCTCGTCCCTGAGTCACACGTCGTACGGCCTCCAGCGCGTCCTCGGGTGCGACGGCAGCCGTGGCTCCTGCCTTGGCCGCCACGCCTCGGCGCTCCTCCCGGGGTTCGATCACGACGACCTCGCGAGCCCCGGCCAGACGCGCCGCCTGGACGGCCCACAGCCCCAGGTGTCCCGCTCCCACGACGGCGACCACCTCGTCGGGCCGGACGCGTGCGACGTTGAGAACCGCCCCCACCCCGGTGGTGACCCCGCATCCGAGGAGCGAGAGCACCTCCCAGGGCAGGTCCGTGTCGACCGGGAAGACCTGGTTCTGCGAGACGTTCATGATCTCGGCGTAGCCGCCCACGCACCCGGCGGCGTTCACCGTCAGGCCGTCGGAGGTCCGGGCGACGTCCGGGTAGACACCGCCGAGGTCGAACAGTTCCGAGCACTGGTCGGGGCGGCCGATGCCACAGTAGAAGCAGTGGCCGCACTCGGGTGTGCCGGGGACGACGACGCGTTGCCCCACCTCGATGCCGCGGACCTGGCTGCCGACCTCGACCACCTCACCGGCCGAGGCATGGCCGAGGATCGTCGGCGGGACCTTGCCGAGGCGGCCGTGAAAGCTGGTGACGTCGGTGGAGCAGAACGGCGTCGCCTTGGTGCGGACCAGCACACGCGTGGGCGCGAGGTCGAGCAGTTCCACCTCCTCGACGGTCAGGGGCTGTTCGAAGCCTCGCAGCAGGGCTGCTCTCATCGTCGTCATCGGGTGGCCTCCCGCGTCCCGGCGGCTCCCGCCGCGTGCCGTGCGAGGAGCGCCTCGTCGGTCACCGCCACGTCCCAGAGCCCCGCTCCCCCGCCCCGGCGGTTGGTGTTCTGCACACTGGCGCCGCCGTCGACGGAGAAGATCTCGCCGGTGACGTAACTCGACTCGTCACTGAGCAGGAACGCCACGGTCGCGGCCACCTCCTCCGGCCGGCCCGCGCGCCGCAGCGGCGAGGTGCCCGCGCGTCGGCGCATGTCGGCCATCCCGGCCTCACCGAAGATCGGCGTGGGCACGATCCCCGGAGCGACGGCGTTCACCCGCACGCCGAGGGGACCCCCGTAGACGGCGGCGCCGTGGACCAGTCCCACCGTCCCGTGCTTGGACGTGGTGTACGCCAGCAGGTCGTTGCTGCCGCGCAGGCCGGCGATCGATGCGGTGACGACGATGGATCCGACGCTGCCGCGCTCCAGGTAGTGGCGGAAGGCCGCCCGTACGCCGAGGAAAGGGCCCCGCAGGTTGACCGCCATCACCTTCTCCCACTCCTCGACGCTCACGTCGACGAGGTCGGCCAGGGAGCCGGCGATCCCGGCGTTGAGATGGTGCAGGTCCACCCGACCGAAGGCGTCCACGGCAGCCCGCATGTAGGCGTCGACGCCGTCCTCGGTCGTCACGTCCGCACCGACGCCGACGGACTCGCCGCCGACAGCCGCGGCGACCTCCTTGGCGGCCGCCTCGTCCAGGTCGACGGCGACGACCCTCACGCCCTCCTCCACGAGCCGCTCCACCGTGGCCCGCCCGAGGCCACCGGCGGCCCCGGTGACGACGGCGACCTTCCCGTCGAGTCCGCGCAGTGTCATGTCTTTCCGCCTCACGTCTGTCGCAGTTGTCGGGCTTGTTCCTCGCGCAGCACCGGCAGAGCCTGGAGTGCACTCTGCATGCCCATGACCGAGGCGATCTCCATGACCTCCAGAAGCTCGCCGACGGTGGCGCCGTAACTCAGCGCGTTGTTCATGTGCGCCTTCCACCCCTTGACGTACAGGTGGGTGGAGGCACAGTCGAAGGCCGTGTAGACGAACTCCTTCACCTTCGGATCCAGGGAGCCGTGCCGCCACGACACCGAGGAGAAGTCGGTGTAGGCCTCGAACATCTCCGGGTCGAGTTCGAGGATCTCGTCCCAGAACTCGTGCCAGTAGCCACGGTTCTCGGTGAACCGCTCCTTCAACTGCTGTTGGTACGCGTCGATTTCGCCGGGTCCGTCGCGCAGGCCGCGTTCTTCGAGGATCTCGGCGAGCAGCGGCACCCCGAGGTTCATCGCGTGGATGCCCAGGGTCGTCGTCAGCTCGATGACCTCGGTGATCTCACCCGGCGTGGCGCCGAGGTCGAGCGCGCGGCGGATGTGGCGCCGCACTCCGGGGGCGTACAGGTGGGTCGCCGCCGCGTCGACGGCCAGGTAGATCAGTTCGCGCGTCTTGGGGTCCAGGTGCCCCTTGCGCTGGGGCACACCGGCCAGCCGTACGTACGCGGAGAGCAGTTCGGGCGCGAGTTCGAGCACCGCCTGCCACTGCTCGTCCCAGGCGCCGTGCAACTCGACGACGGCGTCCCGCAGATCGTTCTCGGGCGGCGCGCTCATCCGGCCACCGGCTCTCGGTCAGTGGAAGCGTCGAACGCCCAGCGGGCGATCTCGGTGTGGTCCGCGGTGTCGGGCAGGGCTTCGAGTGCGCGTTCCCAGAGGGCGACGGCCTGGTCGGCGAGCGGGCTCTCGGCGCCGAGCTGGTGGGCCAGGTGGACGGCGATGCGCATGTCCTTGACCATCAGCTTCATGGCGAAGCCGGAGTCGTAGGTGCCGGGCAGCACGAAGTTGGGGAACTTGTTGTCCGTCGAACCGCTGCGCCCGCTGGAGGAGTTGATCAGTTCGACCATGACGGCCGGGTCGAGCCCGAACCGCTCCCCCGCCAGCACGCCCTCGGCCGTGGCCAGCAGATGGGTGGCCGACAGCAGGTTGTTGATGGCCTTGAGCGCGTGTCCCGCACCCACCGGGCCGGCACGACGGGCGGTGCCCATGGTCGCCAGCAGCGGTACCAGTCGTTCGACGTCACCCTCGGCGCCGCCCACCATGATCGTGAGCTTGCCGTTCTCGGCGCCCTTGACCCCGCCTGAGACAGGGGCGTCGACGAGGGTGACCCCGCGGCTGCCGAGGACGGCGGCCAGGCGCCTGGTGGACAGCGGGTCGGAGGAACTCATGTCCACGACCGTGCTCCCCGGGGCCAGCGCCTCGGACAGCGCCGAATCACCGAGCACCGCCTCGACCACCGCACTGCCGGGCAGCATGAGGACGACGACGTCGGCGCCTCGCGCAGCCTCCGCCGCGGTCTCGGCGGTAGCGGCTCCGGCGGCGGCCGACGCGGCACGGGCGTCCCGGATCAGGTCGAACGCGGTCACGGAATATCCGGCGCGGACCAGGCGTACGGACATCGGCGCGCCCATGTTCCCCAGGCCGATGAAAGCCACCGACGGCAGGGCGGCGGGAGTCTCGGTGCGGTCAGGCATCGCCGTTGACCTCACCGATCACCTGCTCGGCGACACGGAAGGACTCCAGTGCCGCCGGGACGCCGACGTAGATGGCCGTCTGGAGGAGCACTTCCTGGATCTCCTCGGTCGTCACGCCGTTGGTCAGCGCGCCCTTGACGTGGACGCCGAGCTCGTGATTGCGGCCCAGGGCGGTCAGCATGGCGAGGTTGACCAGGCTGCGCGTGCGTCGCCCGAGTCCGGGACGGCTCCACACGGCGCCCCAGCAGTACTCGGTGACCAGCTCCTGCATCGGCCGGGCGAACTCGCTGACGTTGGCCAGCGAGCGCTCGACGTGGTCAGCGCCCAGGACCGCCTTGCGGATGGCGAGGCCTGCTTCGTAGGTGTCGCGGTGGGTGGCGTCCTGAGGGCTGACGTCGGCGTTCAGGGGCTCGGTCGCGGTGGTCGGGTGATCGGTTGCCATGGGTCTCAGTCCTCTGCGGTGACGGGAGCGGGGTACTGCTCGTGGCCGACTTCCTCGGCCCAGGCGGTCTTCCCGAGCGAGATGGCCGTGTGGGTCAGATAGGAGTCGGGGGCGGCGCCGTGCCAGTGCCGCTCGCCCGGCGGGCACCACACGGTGTCGCCGGCTCGCAGTGGGCGGACGCCGTCCTGTTCGGTCGCGACGAAGCCGCTCCCGGCCAACACCTGGAGGATCTGGCCGTGCTCATGGGTGTGCCAGTAGGTGCGGGCGCCCGGTGCGAAGTTGACGGTGTTGATGGTCACGCCGTCGGTGGCGGGCATGGTGAGGTGGGCGTGCACCGTGCCGGTGAACCGCGAGCCGGTCTTGGCGCCGGGGCCGTGCTGGGTGGTTCCGTGGATGAGTTTCACGACTTGTCCTTCCCGGCGTCGTACGCGCCGTCGTGGACGCGGACGCGCCCGGAGACGTCGCCGAGCGCGTCGACGACGGTGTTGCTGATGTCCTGCGCGTAGCCCAGCTGGAGGGCGAGGCCGAAGGAGGCGAGCGGGGCGGCGGAGTTGGGGCTCGCGACGCCGAGGCTCGTGACGAGGTCGACGTAGGCGAGGACGTCCTTCATCATCAGCGCGTTGGTCAGGCCGCCCTTGAGGTAGTCGCCCTGGATGATCTTCGGAAAGCGGTTCTGCGTCGCGAAGTTGACGCCCGAGCTGGTGTTGAGCACGTCGAGGAGCACCTGGAGGTCGAGTCCGGCCTTACGCCCGGCGACCATCACCTCGGCGGTCGCCGACAGGGCGATGGCGTTGAGGAAGTTGTTGAGCAGCTTGGCCGTGTGGCCGGCGCCGACGGGCCCGCAGTGGAAGACGTTGACGGAGAAGGCCGCGAGCAGCGGGCGCACCCGGTCGAGGGTCTCGGTGTCCCCGCCGACCATGAGGGTGAGCGTGCCCTTGTCCGCCGCGGCCGCGCCGCCGGAGATTCCGGCGTCGAGCAGGGTGGCGCCCCGCTGGGCGAGTTGTTCGTGCAGGTGCGTGGTGGAGGCGGGCGCCGACGTGCTGAGGTCGACGACGACCTGGCCTTCGCGGGCGCCTGCCAGCACGCCCCGCTCCCCGAGGACCACCGCTTCGACGACCTTGCTCTCCGGCAGGGACAGAAGGACGACGTCACACCTGCGCGCCACCTCGGCGACGGACTCGGCGGGGGTCGCCCCGCACGCGGTGACGTACTCCGAGCGCATGTCGTGGCCGAGAACCTCGTACCCGGCGGCCACCAGGCGGCGGGCCATCCGCCCGCCCATGTTGCCGAGGCCGATGAAGCCCACGGGCGCTGTCGTGCTGGTCATACTGCTCCTCCGCCTTGGGGAACTCGGGTGCCGCCGCCGACGGCACCGGGGACGTCCTCGGTGACGCGCGGGCCACCGATCACCGCGACGAACTCGCCCATCGGGCCGTCGAGCCGCCGGTGGCGGTCGAGCACGCCCGGGTCGTGGCCGGGGACGAGGATCGCCTGGCGGTCGGCGATGAGCTGGTTCATGTAGTCGAAGCCCCGGTACATCGCCTCGAGGTCGGCCACGACCAGGAACGGCAGGTCGCGCTCCAGCTCCTCGTAGTAGTGCGTGGCGTCGGAGGCCAGCAGCACCAGTCCCTCGCTGGTGTTGACGGTGAGGATCGCCTGTCCGGGCGAGTGGCCGCCCAGCTCGATCAGCTCCACGCCGGGCGCGATCTCCTCGTGGCCGTGGTGGAACACCATGCGCCCCTGCTCGTGGACGGCCCGCAAATGGTCGATCTCGGTCTCTTCCACGGTGTGGTGGAACTGGAACCGCCGCGCGCAGTCGCCCGTCCAGAAGTCGAACTCGGTCCGCGGCACGATCACTCGGGAGTCCTGGAACAGGTCCACGTTGCCCGCATGGTCGTAATGGGCGTGGGTGAGCACCACGGTGGCCTCGGCCGTCTCGACTCCCAGGCGGCGGTACGCCTCCCCGGGACGGATGAGATGACCCCGGTTCCGGTTGCGCCCGCCGAGCTCGCTGTAACCGGTGTCGACGACGATCGTGCGCCGCTCGTTGCGCACGATCCAGACGTAGTAGTCCATCCCGATGGGGCCGTCCGGCTCGCCGTACAGATGGTGGTTGAGGAAGACCAGACCGCGGGTCGTCGTACGGGAGGCGTACCGCACGATGAGCACCTCGTACGTGTCGTCGGCGAGTGATGGGCTCACTGTCACCCCGTATGATTGTCGGACAATTACTCGAGACGCACGTTAGCGCAGACCAGGGCGCCCCGCAACGGCCGAAGCGACCCCCTTGCATCGCCGGCATGGCCACAAACGGCGAAACTCCGTATTGACCTCGGGCGTCATATCGTATGACAATCATACGGCCTGCTGAGAGCCTCACTTCCGGCACGGCACTACCAGACAAGGAGACCCGAGCTATGACGTATCTCGTCGGCTCCCACCACGTGACGCTGTCCGTGGGTGGTGCGCAGGAGGACGTGGACTTCCACACGCGAGTCCTGGGCATGCGCTTCATCAAGAAGACCGTGCTGTACGACGGTTCGACGCCGATCTACCACTTCTACTACTCCAACGCGAACGGCGACCCGTCGTCCGTGGTGACCACGTTCCCGTGGGCACAGGCGGGGCTGTACGGCAAGCGGGGCACCAACCAGGCGCGCGAGGTTCTCCTCTCCGTTCCGGCCGGCTCCCTCGACTACTGGGTGAAGCGGCTGGGCGAGCACGACATCGAGGCCAGGCGCTTCGAGGCCCTCGGCCGGGGCCGGGTCGCCTTCCTGCACCCCTCCGGCATCGAGTACGTTCTGGTCGGCAACGAGAACGACCCGCGCGAGGGCTTCTCCGGCAACGGCGTGGCCCCCGAGGCCGCCGTCCACGGCATCCACGGCATGGGCATCCACGTGTACGACCAGGACCGCATGGTCGACTTCGGGAACGAGGCATTCTTCTCCCAGGGCAAGGTCGAGGAGGACGGCGACCTTGCCTCCTTCCAGGCCGGCACCCAGGAGTACGGCAACTTCATCGAGCTGCGCGGGAACCGCTCCGACGACCAGGGCACCTGGCGCTACGGCGCGGGCACCTACCACCACTTCGCCTGGAACCTCGACACCCTGGAGAACCAGGCCGCCGTCCGGTTCGACATCGAGGGCGCCGGCTACACCGACATCTCCGAGCTGAAGAACCGCACCTACTTCAAGTCCCACTACGTGCGGACTCCGGGTGGCGCCCTGTTCGAGCTGGCGGTCACCGATGACGAGGGCGGCTGGGACTGCGACGAGTCTCCCGAGGAGCTCGGCAAGAACTTCATGCTGCCGCCGCAGTTCGAGAGCGAGCGGGACGACATCCTCGCCCGTCTGGAGCCGGTCACGACCGACTGACGCTCCCCGCCCCTCCGCTCTCCCGGATCCGCCCGGGGCCCGGGCGCACCCATCACGCCCGGGCCCCGGCGCGCACCACCGTCCCCGCCCGCCCCCGACAGGAACGAACAGTGAGCCTCACCTTCGAGAACATCACGCTCGGCCAACGCGTCCTCTTCGGGTACGGCCGTGCCGCCCGCAACCTCGCCGCGGAGGCCGGCCGCCTGGGCGCCCGCAGAGTCATGGTGATCGCCGCGCCGGCCGAGGCCGCGATCGCCGACCGCGTCACGGCGGACCTCCCGGTGGTGCTGCGGCACGCCGACGTCCGGCCCCACGTACCCGTGGAGCAGGCCGAGGCGGCCCGCGCCGCGGCGTCCGCGTGCGACGCCGACCTCGTCGTCTGCGTGGGCGGCGGTTCCACGACCGGACTGGCCAAGGCCGTGGCGCTCACCACGCGACTGCCCATCGTCGCGGTGCCGACGACGTACGCCGGCTCCGAGGCCACGAACGTCTGGGGACTCACGGAGGCCGCCCGCAAGACCACCGGTGTCGACGACGCAGTCCTCCCGGTCGCCGTGGTCTACGACTCGGAACTCACCGTGTCGCTGCCCGTCGGTCTGTCCGTGGCATCCGGACTCAACGCGATCGCCCACTGCGTCGACTCCATGTGGGCCCCGCGGACCAATCCGGTCAACCAGGCCTTCGCGATGGAAGGCCTGCGGGCCGTCGCGGACGGACTGCGCCGGATCGTCCGGGCACCGGACGACATCGGCGGACGGGACGCCACACTGTACGGCTGCTACCTGTCCGGGGTGGCCTTCGCCTCCGCCGGCTCGGGGCTGCACCACAAGATCTGTCATGTGCTGGGCGGAGCGTACGACCTGCCGCACGCCCAGACCCACGCCACCGTGCTGCCCTACGTGCTGCAGCTCAACGCGCCGGGTGCGCCGGACGCGGCCCACCGGATCGCCGCCGCTCTGGGCAGCGCCACGCCGGTGAGCGGTCTGAACGCGCTGCGCGAGACGCTCGACGCCCCGCGCGCACTGGCCGACCACGGAATGCGCCGCGAGGACATCCCCGAGGCGGCCTGCCTGATCCTGCCGTACGTGCCCCAGGACAACCCCGTTCCGGTCGGCGCCGAGGAACTGACCGACCTGCTCACCCGTGCCTGGGCCGGGGAGCCACCACGAGACAGCGAGGCGGTCCGAGATGCCTGAGAGGCCCGGGACAGAGACGACGGCTTTCACCACCGCGCCCGACAACCCGCACCTGGCGCGCCCGCCACTGCCGCACGGGGCGCCCCTCGACCGGGCCGGGCTGGTGGTCTACGCGGTGCACGGGCGCGGGCAGGGCCCGGGCTTCATGGTCGAGCAGGCCGATCGGGTCAACCTCCCCGGCGTGGCCTGGGTCGTCCCGGGGGCGGCCGGCGACACCTGGTATCCGCGCGGCTTCCTGGCACCGCTGGAGGAGAACCAGCCGCACCTGGACCATGCCCTGGACACGGTACGCACCCACCTCGCCGACCTGGAGCGCATGGGCTGGGCCGCACGGGACGTGGTGCTGTTCGGCTTCTCCCAGGGCGCCTGCCTGCTCTCCGAATACCTGCTGCGGGACCAGCCGTCGTGCGCCGGCGCGTTCCTGCACACCGGCGGCTACCTCGGGCCGGTGGCCAAGCCCTGGGCCTCGCGGCCGGAAAGCGGCCTGCCCGGCACCGAGATCGTGCTGTTGTGCGCACAGGAGGACGAGTTCGTCCCCCTCGTGCGGGCCGAGCGGACGGCCGGCGCCCTGGCTTCCCTGGGCGCGAGGATCGAGCTGACCACGTACGACGACCCGCTGCACCACCTCAACGAGGACTCGGTCGTCCGTCTGCGGCGTATGCTGCGCACGCGCCTGCTGGAGCGGGCCGAGGTGGTCACGGAGAGCGGGCACCGGAGCGAGAGCCGTCCCGCCCCGTGACGACGACCGCGGCGACCGCCCCCGACGCCCCGTGCGGGCTCATACGGCGAAATCGCACCACACAAGGCATTGATTGTATGACGAGCCGGCCGTAGCCTCGCTGCCGTGGAGCACGAAGGCTCATGGGCGAGGAAGCCCCACTCGCGCCTGGAGTCGGCCTCGCTGATGGCCGACTCCAGGGACCGCGTGCTGCGGACGGTGCGCGAGGACATCTGCTGGTCACGGCTCATTCCAGGGCAGCGGCTCGACGTGAACCTCGTCGTGGGACGTACCGGCGTCGCGCGGAGCGTGGTACGGCAGGCCCTCCGTGACCTGTGCGACCAGGGCTGGCTGACCACCGTGGACGAGGAATGCGTGGTGGGCGTGCCCTCGCCGGAGGAGGCCGCCGAGATCGACGAGGTCCGGCGTGCTCTGGAGGAGGTCACGGTGCGGCGCTTCGTCGCACATGCCTCCGACTCGCAGCTGAGGGCACTGCACGGCGCCTTGATGGAGTTCGAGGACCTGGCGGAGCTTCCCCCGGACCCGTCGGCCCTGCTGCAGGCACGGGACAACTTCTACGGACTGCTGCTGCGTGCCGCCGGCGTCATGGTCACGCTGGACGCCCTGGTGAAACTGCGGGCACGGATCATCGTGCTGATGTGTGCCTCCCTGTACTCGCCCGGCCGCGCGCGTGCCGCGGGAGCCGAACTGCGAGCCGTCTACGAGGCGCTGGCCGATCGCGACGCAGAACGGGCCGTCCTGGCCTGCGCCACGCATGTGGACCGTTCGTACGAAGCGGGCTTCCGGGCACTGGCCGCCCTGGGCGACCCCGAGCCCGGCACCTCGCTGAACTGAGCGCGGCCCGCGGGCCCAGGCGGCGGCCCGGGCTCGAATCCCTTTGATCCCACTCCATTGCTCGGACTCATGCCTCGAAGTATTGTATGACAATACTACGCACACACGGTCTGACGTGACGGTTTCGTCAGTCGGTGCCGACATGCGTGTACTCGCTCCCCCTTCCCGACTCACAGGAGCCCTCTGATGAGCACCGGCACCTCCGCAGCAGCCCCGCCCCTCACCCAGGGCCTCGACCTCCGTCGAGCCGTCCGCCGACGCCGACTCGCCTTCTACGGACCTGCTTTCGTCGCCGCCGTCGCCTACGTCGACCCCGGCAACTTCGCCACCAACTTCCAGGCGGGAGCCCGGCACGGCTACCTGCTCGTCTGGGTCCTCGTCTCGGCCTGTGCGGTCGCCATGTTCATCCAGTACCTGTCGGCCAAGACGGGTCTGGCCACCGGACGTGACCTGCCGACGCTGTGCCGGGACAGCTTCCGCCGCCCGGTCGTGGTGGGACTGTGGGCGCAGGCCGAGGTCGTGGCCATGGCCACCGACCTGGCGGAGTTCGTGGGCGCGGCGATCGGTCTCTATCTGCTCTTCGGTGTGCCCATGCTGCCCGCCGCGCTGATCACCGCCGTGGTGAGCTTCGCCATCCTGGCCCTCCAGCGGCGCGGCTACCGCCCGTTCGAACTGGCGATCGTCTTCCTGCTCGGCGTCATCGCCCTGGGCTTCGCCTACACCCTCGTCGCCGCCGGCGGCCAGTCCGCCTCGGGGCTGGCTTCGGGGATGACTCCGGCCTTCCGCGGCACCGACTCGGTGGTGCTGGCCATCGGTATCATCGGTGCGACGGTCATGCCACACGTCATCTATCTGCACTCGGCCCTCACCGCGCAGCGGCAGGCGCCTGACGGCCCGGCGGAGCGCAAGCGTGCCCTGCGCACCCTGCGCGTCGACACCACGCTGGGCCTGAGCCTGGCCGGACTGATCAACCTCTCGATGCTCTGCGTCGCCGCCGCCGTCTTCCACGGTGCCCCCGGGGGTTTTGACGGCAGTCTCAGCAGCGCCCACCAGGGCTTCGACCGGCTCGTCGGCGGCGGCGCCGCGCTCGCCTTCGCCGCCGCGCTCCTGGCGTCGGGCCTCTCGTCCTCAGGCGTGGGCACCTACTCAGGCCAGGTCATCATGGAGGGCTTTCTGCGGATGCGGATCCCCCTCTTCCTCCGACGGGCCATCACCATGGCACCCGCGCTGGTCGTCCTCGCGCTCGGCTTGTCGCCGGACACGGTTCTGCTGGCGTCGCAGGTGGTGCTCTCCTTCGGCATCCCGTTCGCGCTGGTTCCCCTGGTACTGATCAGCCGCCGCCGGGATCTGATGGGAGATCTGGTCAACCGCCGCGTGACCACGTTCGTGGGGTGGGTGGCGGCCCTGCTCATCTCCGGTATCAACCTCTATCTGCTGCAGCAGGTCTTCTTCGGCTGAGGTCAAGGGAGTCGGGCCCGGCCGGTCCGCTGTCGGACGGACGGGGTCCGACGCCCCTGACACCCGGCCGGGCGACCTCCCTACACGTGCTCGAAAGGATGCGTGCACCGCTCGCGCCGACGGGATCGCCGAGCGAGATGCCGGAGCGCAGCCATCGAGGCGCTGCTCGTGACTCCTCCCCCGGCCGGAGCCGGGGGTTTCTCGTCATGCCGGGTCTGCGTGGCGAGGGACTTCTCTCCAGCCGCCTGTTCACCCGGGAAGCGGCACCTCGTCTTTTCCGCCTCGAAGTGACCCGTCATAGGTGTGACGGATGTGGAGGAGAAAACTCGTCACCCGGGTCGGCCGTGGGCACGGCGCGGACGTGGTGGCGGAACACGAGCAGGCCGGCGAGGGTCGCGCCCGCGAACCAGGTCAGCTGGACCGCCAGGTCCCGGAGCGGAACCGTGGCGGAGAAGCCCGCGGCGGTGGCGGTCTGCATGGCTCCGTACGAAGGCAGCAGGCGGACCAGCGGGCTGTCGGCTCCGGAACTCATGACGGGGTTCTGCAGCGCCAGATCGATGATGCTCGTCATCACGATGACGAACATGCCCTCGACCTCCCGGTTCAGCACGCAGCCGAACCCCACGCCTAGGGCGCCGTACGTCAGGGCGGCGCAGAACAGCGCGGCGAAGAGCGCCAGGGGCCGGCTGGGCGACACGGTCAGGAACGTGACCGCGGTGGCATAGGCCGAGACAGCTGCGGCGGACAGGGCGAGGGCGGCCACCTTGGCGAGGACGAGGTGCGGCCAGGGGTAGCCGGCCGCAGCCAGGCGCCGGTCGAAAGCGCTCCGCTCGAAGGCCGCCGCGAACATCATGAACCCGGCGATCAGGGTGACGGCGTTGAGCGCCCCGCTGATCGCGGTCAGCTCGTTGCCCGGAGGCGTCAGCCACTGCCCGGTGGTCCGCAGCCGCACCGGCGAGGGTGTGTCGGGCATCGCCAGATACGTCAGAGACGTCCACAGCGGCAGGAAGACGGCGACCAGGACCAGGGCGAACCGGTTACGGGCGTGTTCGATCAGCGCGTAGCGGGTGGCGGTGACGAGCAGGGACACGTGTCCCTTCATCGGGCGTCCACCGGCCCTGGCCGCAGTAATCCGTCGCTCAGCGTCCACACCTCGTCCAGGCGGTCGATGTCGTGGGCGAGATGGGAGACGACGAGGATCGAACGACCGGAGTCCCGCAACTGCCCGGCGAGCTCCCAGAACCTTCGACAGGTGTCCCAGTCGAAACCCTGATACGGCTCGTCCAGCAAAAGCACGGCTCCGGGCCTCCCACCTCACCTTCCGCATCGACTACTTCCGTCCGACGGCCACCCTGACGGTCCGGATGCTGCCGGAGGGGATCGACGTCATCGAGGGGGCGACGGACGTGCGCCCGGACGTACGGCTGGCCATGTCCGCCGACAACGGCGACCGCTTCTGGCGCGGCGAGTACAACGCGGCCGTCGGTCTCGCCACGGGGGAGGTCCGTGCCCGGGGGCCGGTGAGCAAGCTCCTCGGTCTGCTGCCCCTGGCCAAGCCCGTCTTCCCGCTCTACCGGGAGATGGTCGCCGCCAAGGACCGGAAGACCGGGCGGTGAACCCCCGTGCCCCAGCACGCCGTTGAGGCGACAGCCGCCCTGCAGCACACACCCGGTGCGCCCTTCGCACTGGAGTCCGTGGAGCTCGGCCCGTTGGCGGCGGACGAGATCCTCGTCCGCATGGCCGGGGTTGGTGTGTGCCACACGGACTGGACGGCCGCCGCCGGCACGGTACCGCTGCCGACCCCCTACGTCCTCTGGCACGAAGGCGCCGGCACCGTGGCAGCGGTGGGTGCGGAGGTGAGAGCACTGGCCGTCGGCGACCAGGTGGTGCTGAGCTTCGACGCGTGCCGGTCCTGCCCGCAGTGCAGGGCGGGCCATCCCGCCTACTGCGTCCTGTCCGCCGCCCTGAACTACACCGGCACCCGGCCGGACGGCACAACGACAATGAAGCTCAAGGGACGGCCCGTGCACGGCAGTTGGTTCGGGCAATCCTCGTTCGCCACGCATGCCGTCGCGAGCGTCCGCAACGCCGTCAGGGTCCCGGCCGGGTTGGACGGCCCGCCCCTCGACCTGCTCGGTCCGCTCGGCTGCGGGCTGCTGACCGGCGCCGGGACCGTCTTCCGGGTCCTGCGCCCACAGGCCGGACAGAGCATCATCGTCTTCGGGCTCGGGACGGTCGGGCTGAGCGCCGTCATGGCCGCTGCCGTGACCGGCTGCGACCCCCTCGTCGGCATCGACCCCAACCCCGGCCGCCGTCGGACGGCGGAGGCCCTGGGATGCACGCACACCCTCGATCCCGCCCACACCCTCGATCCCGCCGCGGTGGAGGACATCGGGTGGGCCCTCGCCGAGATCACCGGCCTGGGAGCGGACTTCACGGTCGACACGGTCGGCTCCGGGACGGTGGTCCGTCAGGCGCTGGAAGCCCTGCGCACCCCCGGTTCCTGCGCGACGCTCGGCCTCCAGGCCCTGGAGAACGAGATCACCATCGACCAGGGGCACCTGATGATGGGCCGCACCCTGACCGGCGTGATCGAGGGGGACGCGGAGCCGCGCGTCCTCGTCCCCCGGCTGATCGAACTGTGGCGCCAGGGACGCTTTCCCTTCGACCGGCTCGTCGAGCGCTACCCGTTCCACCGCGTCGGGGACGCCGTGGACGCGGCCCGCGCCGGGAAGGTCATCAAGCCCGTGCTCGTCTTCGACTGACCAGGACCTGCACGCCCCCACTCCCTGTCGAGAACCATGTCCGCCACCGACCGCGCAGGAGGCCCACCAGTGCACGAGGTTCCGCACGCACTGATGCACATCGACGGAAAGTGGATCGACAGTCCGGACCGCTACGAGATCCGCAGCCCGGCGACGGAGGAACTCGTGGCGACCCTCGCCAAGGGCCGTCGTGAGCACGTCGACCAGGCGGTCGCCGCCGCGCAGGCGGTCTACGAGCAGAGGACCTGGCGCGCCACACCGTCCACCGAACGGGCGGCCGTGCTGCGCGAGGCGATCGACCACCTGGTGCGACGCTCACACGAACTGGCCCAGATGCAGGTCAGGGAGAACGGCGCTCCGGTGCGTCTTGCCGAGGCACTGCACATCGGGACGTCCCTGGCCCATCTCCGCTACCAGGTCGACCTGGTGGAGCGCTACGAGTTCGAACGGCCGGCGGCCATGCTCTCGCCCGTGCTGGCGGCCGGGCTGGTCCGGCGTGAGCCGCTCGGCGTCTGCGCCGCGATCGTGCCGTGGAACTTCCCACTCGTGCACGCCGGCTGGAAGGTCATCCCCGCGCTGGCCGCGGGCAACAGCGTCGTCACCAAACCCGACGAGCGGGCTCCGCTCACCATCGTGGAGCTCGTACGCGAACTCGAGGCGGCGGGTCTGCCGCCCGGAGTGCTCAACCTCGTCACGGGGGAGGGCCCCGAGGTCGGGGGACGGCTCGTCGAACACCCCGACGTCCGCAAGATCGGTTTCACCGGCTCCACCCGTGTCGGCCACGACGTGCTGCGCCGGGCCTCGGGCGGCTTCCGGCACCTCACCCTGGAGCTGGGAGGCAAGTCGGCCAACATCGTCCTCGATGACGCCGATGTGACGACCGCCGTCGACGGTGCCCTCTTCGCGTGCATGACGTACTCGGGTCAGATCTGCGCGGCCAGGACCCGCCTGCTGCTCCCCGACGCCCTGCACGACACGTTCGTGGACCAACTGGTCGAACGGGTTCGGGACTTGCGCATCGCCGACCCGCTGGACCCGCTGACCGATCTCGGCCCGCTGATCTCACGAGACAAACGCGACCACGCGCTGGCCTGCGTGTCCGCCGCCGTCGAGCAGGGCGCCCGCGTCGTCCATGGCGGCGGGGTACCGTCCGGTCCGTCGTTCGTGCGCGGGCACTGGATGGAACCCACCATCCTCACCGACGTCACCCCGGACATGCGGGTCGCCCATGAGGAGGTCTTCGGGCCCGTCCTGGCGGTCATGCGCTACCGCACGGCCGAGGAGGCCGTGCAGATCGCCAACGGCACCGAGTACGGCCTGGCCGCCGGTGTCTGGAGCCGCGACAACCAAGCGGCGCTGGACATCGCGGAACGTCTGGAGACCGGGGTGGTATGGATCAACGACTGGTACGCGCTCCCGCCGCACTTCCCGCTCGAGGGCTGCAAGGAGAGCGGGATCGGCCGGGAGAGCGGTGAGCACGCCCTCGACGAGTACACCCAACCGAAGGCCGTCTCGATCGACCTCTCCGGCGGTGCGGAGTCCAAGCTCTACTCACTGCTGCTGGGTGAGCGCTCTTCCTGACGCCTGCCCGGTCTGGTCCCACCACCACGAGACGCTCGGACAGGGCAGCGGATCGGGATCGCCGCTCGACGGCTGGTCCGCCCAGCAGCCGGACAGTGAACCGACCGGACCGACCGCTGCCCCGTTCTCCGCCGACACGCCCGTGTGGCGCGGGGCCGTCATCCCCCATTCCACGTGGCCCCGCAGGGCCTGGCCCAACTGCTCCAACAGATAGCGCAGGGGCGCGGGGGCGCCGACCAGGAGCTCCTCGCGCAGCCCCAGGAACAACCGCATGGCCCGATCCCGTACCTTCATCGTCTCGTCGACAGCCTGCTGAACCGAAAGCCCCCGGGTCGCTTGCAGGACATTGATCAGATTCAGGTCGTGGACGGATTCCTTGCGGTACGAGAACAGGTCGTTGTCGAGGGCGCCGACCATTCCGGCGCTCTCCAGGCACGCCAGCACCGCCGGGGACTGCCACATATCGTCGGGCAGCGGATCGGAGCCGCACATCTCGATGAGCACGATGGTGAGATGGCCCGCCACGTCGTCCAGCCGGATCGACAGGTACTGATCCTCGGTCAGCGGTCCGGGGCCGTGCAGGGCGCTGATGCCGCGAACCGCGCCCGCGAAGCAGCGACGCATCTCGTGGGTCAGTCTGCCGACCCGGCCCGGGGAACTCGCCTTCCTGAGCCGGTTCATCACATCGACCAGGGCCAGGGTGTAGGGGTCGTCCGCCCCGGAGACCCGGTAGCCGGGCGACTCCATCACCCGCATGACTCTCCCTGCCTGTTCAATGATTGCTCCGAACCCGCCTGCCGACGGGGAGCCGTCGAAGAGCAGGTCCTCCGCGAGCAGCACCAGATGGGCAAAGCAGGTCAGCGTCCGGAAGACCTCCTCGTTCTCCGGCTGAGGAATCATCAGGCCCATCAGTGAACGCACGCGGATTTTGCATTCCCCGCAGTTTCCCGTCACCCATTCGCCCCGGCAGAGCGCACGGACTCACACCGAGGGCTGGTACGACAAGCGTGCACCGTGAGTCCTGCGTAGTGCGCCCGGGCGGCGCCGGTTGACAGCCGTCCAGTACAGCGTGTCGTCGTTGCCGCGGAGACACCGCGACTCTTGTTCGAATGTGCTGTCCTCTCGGACGCACCGTGACACGTGCGACCGAGACAGATCGCGGACCGGACGCTGTGAAGCGGCGAAAACCGCGAGGGTGCCAGCGCCCCGGCCGGACGTCTGCCCCGAAGGGCCGTGCTGCCGGGCCACCGGACGGTGGCCCGGCAGCACGGCACGGGCTGGACCTACTTGGCGAACTCGCGGCCGAAGAGCGCGCCCTTCTCCGGCGCCCCCAGGACCGAGGGCCCGAACGACGTGATGTTGGTCGTGGTCAGCCCGGCCCTGGAGCCGCGGAACAGCCACACCGCGCCGGAGTTCTTGTACGTGCCGTCCTCCTTGGGCGCGGCGACGGCGAGGTCGGCGCGGTCGTTGGCGTTCACGTCGAGCAGGGCGACGTTGCCGCCGAACTCGTCACCGGCCTCGGAGGCCCCGGGCACCCCGGAGTCGGACTGGTCGAAGGCCTGGGCGCCGGTGCCGGTGAGCCCGGAGGCACCGCCCTTCAGCAGGACGACCGAACCGGCGTCGCGTATGGAGCCGATGTCCTCGCCGGGGACGCCGGCCGCGATGTCCGGGTAACCGTCGCCCGTCACATCGCCGGCGGCCAGTGAGGCGCCGAACTGGTCCCCGTAGTCGCTGTCGTCGTCGTTCCGGTAGCCGGCCTCGGAGACGCCGGGCACACCGGCCGTGTTCTGCGTGATTCGCGTGACCCGGGCGCTCGGTCCGTCCGGGCCGCCGTAGACGACCCGGACGTTGCCCGCGTCGTACATCCGCATCTCGGAGACGGCGTCGACCTGCCGTCCGACATAGTCGCCGTAACCGTCCATGTTCACGTCGGCGACAACACCGCCGACGGATGCGGACCCGGTCGACCTGGAGTGCTCGGTGTCGATGCCGGTCGCGGTGCCCGGCCACCAGAGGGTCCCGTACGACCGCTCCTCGAAGCCGTGGGTGGTGACGAGGTCGTCCTTGCCGTCACCGTTCATGTCACCGGCGATGACGTCCCAGGTCTCCTTCTTCTCGTTCACCGGGAAGACATTGGTGCCCGCCGGCGCCCCGTCACGGGTGAACGGTCCCAGGCGGACCTGGAGGATGCCGTCATTGCCGAGGGCGAGGTCGTCCTTGCCGTCGCCGTTGAAGTCGCCGCCGGCCAGTTTGCTGACGGTGCCGCTGAGCGCCGTGGCGGAGGTCAGGCCGCTCGCGGAGCCCCACAGCACGGCGGCACCCTTGTAGGCGCCGACCACGAGGTCGGTGTAGCCGTCCCCGTCGAGGTCGCGTGCGGCCGTGGACATGCCGAAGCGATAGGGCGAGGGCTCGCCGGGCACCCACGACAAGGCCTGCGAGACGATCAGAGGGTGCGCGGTGTCGGCGCCGGCCGCGGAGCCGTAGACAACGGCGACATAGCCGGCGAACTCGACACCAGAGACGGTGGCCTCGGGCGCCGCGGTCGCGAGGTCGGCGAAACCGTCGCCGTTGAAGTCGGCGCTCGGTGCCTTCGGGACCGCGGCAGCCGGGGCGGCGACGACGAGCGGAGCGGCCAGCAGCGCGGCGACGACGGCCGCGCTGCCCGCGACCGTGCGGCTGCTCGTACGACGGGCGGTGCCGGGGATCGTACGACGGCTGGTGCGAAGAGGCACAGATTCTCCAGGAGTTGGATGAAGTGACGGGATGCCGGTTGTTCACATCCGATCGTTCGACCATCGAGGGTGCGCAACGGTTGCTGGGTTTCACCTGCATGTCGCGGCGTGCGGACTGGTCCGGTGTTCACCCTTGTCGATGACGTCACTCATGTGCGCACGACGACAGTGGTGGCCGACGAGAACTCGCCAGTTGTTCAGGCGAGCGATGCCCTGCTCGACGCGGATCCGCCGTGAGGACCATCCTCGACGATCTCCACCGCGGGGCCGTCGGCCGGAAGTCTGACCAGCCCTGACTCGCGGGCTCAGCCGGGCTGCAGTACAGGAGGCGGCCGTCGGCGGCCGCGAAGACCTTGGGCTTGGCTGAACGCTGTGCCTGCTCTCCGGCAAGCGGGCCTTTGCGCGCGCGTCGTAGCGGCCCTTCGGTGGGGAGACCGGTTCTCGCCGGGCGTGATGAGCGCAGATGAGCTTCGGTGCCTAGGGATTGCTCCGGCACGCGGACCAGATCTCTTCGAGCAATGCCGGGTACTCCTCGCCGTAGGTGACCACGCCCGCGTATACCGCGTCCAGGGCGGCCTGGAGCGGGTCGGCTCCGGCGGCATCGACCAGTGCGGGCAGGGCCATGTGCGGCTGCGACATCCGCAGGGACGGGTCGGGAGCACCGAAGACGATGGCCATGGTGTGCGAGGCCGGGCTGTCGTCGGGCTGCGGTGCGGACGGGCTCGGCGGCTTCACCGCAGCAGCCGCGGGGCCCACCACCGGCGGTGGCACCGGTGAGGGCTTCCGCAGAAGCACCTGTCCTCTTGAGGGGCCAGGCGCGCGGTAGGGCGACCGTCGAGGCGGGATGGCCCGAGCGACGGTCCTGTTCGGGACGCGCGGGTCCGAATCCAGTACCCGCCACAGGCGGTCCGGGTCGTCGAAGGGCGGCGGCAGCGGACGGCCGGCGGCCAGGGCCGTGAGTGCGTCGGCGATCCAGTCCAGGCCGGTCAGACCGGCCCTCTCGCAGGCCCGGCGGGCCGCGAACAGGGCCACCGCGCGTTGGGTGGCGGGGCCGGCGGCGTCGATGGCGTGCAGGAGTGCGGGGTCGAAAGCGAGCAGGCCTCGGACGTTGCCGCCGACGGTGCGCAGGGCCTGACTGGGCAGCTGTCCGCCCCATTCCCACCGCTCGTGAGCGAGCAGGCTCTCTCGTCCCGAGTTGACGTTGTCGCCGAACGATCCGCTGACGTAGACGGGCGCATCCGAGTCCGGACATACCAGGCTCGCCGGGCACCTCCAGAGTGACGGCCGATTCCCCGTTCGTCCCGAGCCCGAGGTACGACGGCAGCAACCGGCCGGTGCACCAGCCAGCGGCCGACAGCCCGCGTCCGGAGGGCTCGAGCGCTGGCACCATCGAGGTCGAGCCCCCTCACGGCCACTCCACGGGAAGCCGACACTGCAGCCACCAGTGGTGTGTGGCCCCACTGCCCCCGGAGGCTCGCCGGCTCGAACACCTCCTTCACCGCTGAGCTGCCCCCGTCGCCGACTCACCCTGGCCCGGCCGGACCGTACGAGGCCCCGACCGGAGGCGGTCCACAGCCCAGCGCGCTACGCCACGGTCAGCAGGAGAGACGGCGGAGGCGGGGCCAGGTCTCCTCGCCGACCAGACCGTCCTCGTCCAGGCTGCCGTTGCAGGCGTCGTTGTAGATTTCTTGGAACCTCTTCGCCGCCGCCTTGGAGTTGTTGCCGAAGATGCCGTCGACCGTCCCCGGGTTGTAGCCGTGGTACTTCAGGATGCACTGCGCTTCCTTGCCGGCGGCGGTCACCTGCGAGGAGGAGGGGATGACGGTGTTGCCGTTGTAGTAACCGGCGGAGAGCCGGCCGCTGGAACTCATGTTGACGTCGCACGGGAAGACCGCGGCCGCGGCGGTTCCGGCTGCGACGGCGACACCCCCGGTGGCCGTGCCGCCCACCAGGGTGAGGGAGGCGAGCATGATCGCGGTGCGTTTGCGGGCTGCGCTGAGTGCCATGGGGTACCCCCGGAAATGTGATCTGGATATCGGTCGTGTTCGGCGGACGGCCCGGTGAACCGTGCCCTCCGGTCGAACGAGATCCATGCTGGAGGGTCGGGCTCCCCATCGGCGACAGAACCCGCCCGGTTGGGACAGCACGGGATGCATCCCACTCTGACCTGCTGGGACGTGATGCGGGACGACGCGGCGGCGGGATGTGGGGGTGGCGTGAAGGCGCGAGGGGCGAAAGAGGTGGGGAACGTGAGTCCGGAGGGTCGTATCTCCGTACGCTTAGCCAAACGTTGAAGCCGCACACAAGGAGTGCGCGAAAGGGGGTGGGCATGGCGCGTTGGAAGGCGCTGCCCGAGTCGTTGGATCCGCGGATCCGGCAACTCGTGGTACAGCTCAGACAGTTGAAGGACCACAGCGGTCTGAGCCTGGCCGCACTGGCGAGCAGGACCTCGTACAGCAAGTCGTCGTGGGAGCGCTACCTCAACGGGAAGGCGGTGCCGCCCCGGCACGCCGTCGAGGCCATGGCGGACGTATGCGGCGGTGATCGGATCAGCCTGACGGCACTGTGGGAAGTGGCCACATCCGCTGTCGAGGCGGACCCCGCACCGCCGGGTCCGCAGGAGCCGCAGGAGCCGTCGGAGCCGTCGGAGCAGCCGAAGCAGGAGGCGGCGCGGGAGGACGAGCGGCCACAGGAACCCGCGCAGCCGGAGTCGGCATCCCCGAGCGAGCGGAAGGGCTCCGGCCGACTCCCGCCCAGGGGTCCGCTGGTCACGGCGTCGGCGACCGCCGTCGTGGTCGTGCTCGCCGCGGCGGCCCTGCTGGCCGCACGGCCCTGGGAGTCGGCGGCGGAGCCGCGCGAGCGGAGCAGGAGCACGAGCGTGCCGACCTCCACATACTCCGCGCGGACGTTTCCGTGCCACTTCACGGTGCGCGACGGCCTTCTGTACGCCGGGCACAGCACGACCCTGACGGACGAGTACGGCGTCGGCACCACCGTCGAGGCGGTCGCGGAGGTGCAGTGCCTGGTCAAGGAACACGGCTTCGACCCCAAGGGGATCGACGCGTCGTTCGGGCCCAACACCAAGGCCGCGGTCCAAAGGTTCCAGCGATCCCGTGGACTCGACGACGACGGCATCGTCGGTCCGATGACCTGGCGCGAACTCAGGAAACCGAGTGGCTGAGGGCGCTCGGCCGCAGCCGGGCGGCCGCATGTCGGAGCCGACCGCGCCCGAGGTCCGCCACCTCATGGAGCGGCTGCGGGAGGCCAAGGACGGCACCGGACTCAGCTTCGCCGCGCTGGCGGCCAGGACCTCGTACAGCAAGTCGTCGTGGGAGCGCTACCTCAACGGCAAGACGCTGCCGCCTCGCGACGCGGTGGAGGCGCTCGCGAAGCTGAGCGGCGCGGATCCGGCGAGAATGCTGGCACTGTGGCGGCTCGCGGACCGTGCCTGGAGCGGACGGGACGCGCGCGGCACCGCGGCCGCAGGGGAGACCGGAGAAGCGGAGAACAGGCGCGAAAGCGCGGTGGCCTCCCCGGCGCCGGCGGACGTCCGGGCCGACACGCCACCGCTCGCCCCGAGAGAGGGGAACCTGAGCCGCAGGACCGTGGTGGTCGCGGCGGCGGGGGCCGCTCTGGCCGCCGCGCTGGGCGCGGGGACCTGGACCACCTGGGCATGGACGCACGGCGGCGGGCGCGAGGAAGCAGCGCCCCGGCTGAGCACAGGCCCGTGCCGAGGTGAGAGCTGCACGGGCCGCAACTCCGAACAAAGGGACACGGACTGCTGGACGGACGCGGACACGCGTGCGCGGCGGGAGACCGCCGGCCGGGTCGTGGAGCTGCGCGTCAGCCTGATGTGCCGGGCGTCATGGGGCCGGATCACCGAACCGCGGCGCGGGGACCGGGTGTGGGTCGAGACCACCGACGAGCAGCACCAGTCGGGGCAGGTCGCCGTTCCGAACCGTGCCATCTACACCCTGATGATCGGCATCGAGCGGCCGTCTGACGCACGGGCCTGCTTCGAGTTCGCGGATGGACGGTCCGGTTGCACTCCCTGGGGGCGTTGAGCGGGTGCGGGCTGCACCCCGCCCCGGTCTGCCGACCACGCCCTTCGGCGTAGACGTCGCCCTGTGCCTCCACCCGTTCCACCAGGCACCCGTTCGCGACACCCTCCGCCTGGAGGTCACGGACACGCTCTCCCCCCTGACCAGCCAGGCTCCAGCGCCGCGTGTCTCTACGTCGACGGAACGGGCGTCGGGCCACACGGTCCCGCACCTGTACGCCACTGGCCGCCCACCGGCACGCCGATGGATGACTCGGACCGGTCCGAGGGGCTCGGCCCGTGGTGTCGACGCCACCGTCCTCTGCCGGCCGGCGATCGCCCGGCAGAGCTTCGTCCCCGACGGGTAACGGCCGTGCCGTCGGCTGCCGTGGCACAGCTGATCAGCGGCTGTCGCCGGTGGAGGCGGTCTTGGTGTGGATCGTTCGGCCGTCAGTGAGGACTACGGCGGCAGAGTCGTAACGGTGGTCGAGGGCGGCGATCACGTAGCCGTGGCTGGCCAGTTCCTCCGCCCAGGCAGTGTTCTGGGTGCGCACTCCGCCCGACCCGGGGGAGAACAGTACGACCGGGAACCGTCCGCTCCTGGCGGCCCCTTGGGCGTTGAAGACCGAATGGGTGTGGGCACACGGAATCCCGTGGACGAGGAAGCCGGGCAGGCCAACCTCACACTGCTTCACACACAGTGATCTTCCGTCGGTGCCCCACGTCAACTGAGTCTGGAGACCTCACAGATCGCAGTGGCCCTGGCGGGCCAGAAGGCCCTACCGGCAGTGGAGGCGCTACCGCACAGCGATGGCCCACCCTGGCCCTGTAAACGGGCTGAGCGGGCCGAACTGCTTCGTGAAAATCCGCCGACCCGGCTGCTCCCCCTCCGGAAGCAGTGGGGTCGGCGGAGCCGGTCGGTCTACGTGTCGGAGATGTCGAGCTTGCTCACCAGGATGGCCGAGGTGTCGTGCTCCCAGACGATGAAGTACTTGCCGGGCGCGTACTCATCGCCCATCGGGTACGTGTCCCAGCCGGCGCCGGTGCCGGCCGGTGTCGGGTCGGTGGGGCCGGCGGGGTTGGCGAACACCTTGCTGCTCGACCAGGCCGCGCCACCGGGGTTCTTGGTCCGGTAGTTCAGGACCTGTCGGATCGGGTTCGAGTCGGTGTTGTAGATGGTCAGATACCGGCCGGTGCTGTCCTTGGTGAAGTAGCTCTTGGAGTCGTTGTTGGGCACGTTGGTGTCCAGGGCGAGGTTGCTCCAGGACTCGCCACCGTTCGTGCTGGTGGCCGTCAACGCGAACGTCGGTGATGTGCCGTCAGGGGGACTGCTGCGTGCAACCATGAGCAGCTTGTTCGGGTCGTCCTGGGAGATGACCAACTGCGGTTCGCCGGGCAGGTGGTCGGTCGGGTTGGGGGCGGCGGTCCCGGCCGTCCAGTCCTGGAGGTTGTCGGAGTACAGCGCCCCGACCTGCCTGCCCGTCCACCAGGCCGGCATGACGTATCTTCCGTCGGCCATCTGGACCGGACGTCCGGCGAGGGCGAGATTGCCGTGGTCGGCGAGCGGCAGATTGACGGTGAAGTCGTGCCAGGTGTGCCCCCCGTCGGTGCTCTCCTTGGCGACGATGGCGTCGATCGGCAGGCCTCTGCGGTTCGCGGGCGAGGTTCTGCCCATGTACGCGAGGATGCGGTTGCCCGTCTTGTAGAGCTCGACGTAGTGCCAGGAGTGCTCGCTGGTCTCCTGCGCCAGCGTCTGCGGACGACTCCAGTTCGTGCCGCCGTCGGTGGTGTACGAGTACCGGATGTACCCGTGGTCGACGACCGGTCCCGAGGTGTCGGTGATCACCGTGGCGGTGGTGCCCTCCCGCCACACCACGACCGCGTCGTTCGCGCTGGTGCTGATGATGTCGGGGGTGCGGGGCCCGTCTCCCTCGGTCGCCGTGTTCTGGTAGGCGACCTTCGGGACGGAGATAGTCGCGGCGGATGCGCGGTCCGGGGCGATGAGCAGGGTCACGAGCAGCGCGGCGACGAGACCGAGGAGACTTGCCAGGAGGGCCGGCCGGGGCAGTCGCGTGAACCGTCGTTCCGTTACCAGAGCCATTGCTGATCCTTGTTCGTGCCGCAGGTCCACTGAGCGGGCTTGACTCCGTTGGCCGTTTCGGTGCTGAGGACGGCCAGGCAGAACTTGCTGTTGGCGTTCGTCAGCCGGTCGATGGAGTCGTGTGCCCAGACCTGCTCGACGCCGTTACCGCCGCCGCAGGTCGACTGGACGGAGACGGCCCCCTGCACCTTGCTGTTGCCCGCGACGGCGAGACATCTTCCGCTCGCCAGGTTCTTCACCTGGTAGCCGCCCGTCACGGGGATGAGCGCCCAGTACTGGGTCTCGCTCGTGCTGCACGTCCACTGGATCAGCTCGGCGCCTTCGACGTCCGTGTAGGGGCCCGGAACGGCGAGGCACTTTCCGGTGCCCTGGTTGTAGAGCCGGGCGTAGACGGGGTCCGCGGCGGCCTCGGCGGTGACCGCCGCGGCCGTGGTGGTCGTGGTGGCGCTGGTGGTCTGTGCCGCCGTCGCCGTGCCGGTGAGTGAGGAACCGGTCAGGACAGGCGCGGTCAGCAGGGCGACGACCGCCATGGCGAGGGGAATCCGGAAGGGTCTACCCATGGAGGAGTTCTCTCGATTCGGGTGAAACGTACGTGCTCATCACGTCACCAGAATGCGGAGCGGGTCCTGAGGCTGTCGTTACCACCGGGTCTACAGAGTATTTGACGCTGCGTCTACTCGCCCTCCACCTCGCCTCGCGGCTGCCGTCCGCCGTCCGCCCCGCTGCGCCCGGCTTGAGGCCTGGCGAGCGGCGCGCCCCACTCGCCCGGTACGACCATCACCAGGCCGGCCGCGCCACCGAGCACCGAGCACCGACCGAACGCACAGCGGCGATGGCCGACTGGGCAAGGGCGGAGGAGATCGGCAGCGCTGCTCTTGTCACCGCCCCGGTCCCACACTTGCCGGACTGCCGACCGACGGTGCGCCGACGTTGGCCACTCGTGGCGTAGCCCCGGTCGAGAGAGCGTCGTTGGCGGTCACATCGGCGCGGACCGCGACCGCCGAAGTGGCCAGCCGGGCAAGCGCGAGGTCACGCTCGGACTTCCGGGGCGCCGACAAGGTGGACGGTAGCGCCGGCGATGAACCCCTCGGCGGCGCCGAGCCCCGGGCCGGTGGAGCCCCCGTGACGGCCACCGTGCACCCCTCGCATCCCTACATCGCGACCAGGCTCCTGTCACGCATGGTCGGGGACCAGGACGATCCGGCCTCGGAGCCCGCCCGCAGCGAGGGCGTGGTGGGCATCGGCGACCTGCTCCAGGGGATAGGTCTTCGCCACTCGCAGGCTGATCAGACCGGCGCCCGCATGGGCCGCCAGCTTGTCCAGGCGCCCGGCGTCGGTGTGCCACGCCAGATCGGTCATCCGCACATGGCGGCGCGCTTGGCGCGCGGAGTTGCCGAAGATCCATTTCTCGGGCGCTCTCCGGGCCGGGCCTTCGCGATCCGGGCCTTCGCGGGCCTGGCCCGGACAGTCACCACCGTGATACAGCCGGAGTTACCGGCCCCGGGCGGCCATCGCGCGACTGGCAACGGTGCACGTGCTCCTCAAGAACTGGAAGACGGTTTCTGAACTGCGTCGATCATGATGTCCACCACCTCGGTCACCGGCTTGGATGCATCGATGATCGCTGCGCCATGGCTTTCGTAGATGGCTCGCATTCGAGGATTCCACTTCAGGGCCGCTGCGAGCTCTTCGGGATGTTGACCGAATGGGTTCGTCGTGCGGGTCGCGAGCCGGTGGCGGAGGGTGTCCTCGTTGATCACCAGGCACACGATGACGTCGAAAAGATCGCGGACGTCCGCCTCGTTCTCCGCCGACCCACACAAGAACGCGATTCGGGAACGAGACTCCTTGACGAGGGTCTCGACGCGCTCGCGGACGATCGCCCACCCATATCGATGGAGCCAGCCCTCGGGAACCGGATACGGAGGCTCCATCACGACCTCGCCCGTAGCTCGGTCGATCCAGCGGCAGAAGCCGTCCTCGTCGGCGTCGATCGCGACGTAGCCACGCGCTCGCAACACCCCGCAGACCGTGGACTTACCAGTTCCTGAATTGCCCGTCACCCATACCACTGTCACGCCACCAGCGTAGACACATGACGACCCCGGCCGGCGACGCAGTCGCCACGATCGGGCAAGACGTAGCTTCGACCGATCGACTGCTTTCGGCACAGCAGGCGATTGACGGACGACGGCTGCCCGATCGGCTCTGCCCGTTGATCACCACAACGACACCGCAGCCCGGCGACCTCCGATCCCCCGTCGACAGAGCGGTGCCATCAGGCGCGTGACGGATCCGCGACGGGGAGCCGTTCCGTCCCGCCGCCGAAGGGGAGAAAGACAGTGCGGCTGGCGAGGAGCCAGGAGCCGTCGATGTTGCGGAAGACGTCCTCGTAGTGGCCGATGTTCGCCGGGAGCCGGGGCTCGATCATTCCACCTGAGTAACCGTCGACGCGGTATGTCGTCAGATAGGAGACGGACCGCGCTGTCACCTCGGACTCCACCGTGACCAGGATGTTCGTCATCAGACGCCGCGACAGCCTGTCCTCCGGGCGAGAGGCGAAGTAGCCGCGCAGGGCCTCGCGCCCCTCGACGCGCCGGTCCCCGAAAGGCCAGTGCCAGACGCCGTCGGGCGTGAACAGCTCGGCCACCGAACTCGGGTCGCCGAGGTCAAGGCGGTGGATGAAGTCCACAATGATGCGCTCGCAGGCGCGTTCCGCGAGCATCCGCTCGACCGGGGCCATCCTCTTGTCGTCCATACTCTTCTCTATCAGCACCAACAGGCTTCAGGGCAAAGGCTTTTCTGAACCAACACGAGCAGGAGACGCACTTCGCTCCCCGCCCCACCTCACTCCGTTCACCAGCGGGCGAACCGAGGTCGAGATCGGCCGTGGAGTTCGGACTCTGTCCGCAGTTTCGTGATGCAGCCGGTCAGTAGTGACGCTCTTCGACGACGTTGGCGTTCTCGTCATTGAGGGCGATGAGCTGCCATTCCTGGCTGGTCCCGCCGGTGTCGGGCCACCGGATGATTGCGGCGCCGTCCGCGGTGGAGGCGTACTTGGCGTCGGCGCACCAGCTGTTGGCGACGTTGACCACGCGGTGGCAGCCGCTGGTCGCGGGGCCAGTTTCCAGTCGCACACGAACCAGCAATTCAGAGACCGTTGTCGAGGTAGCCCATGCTCCGACGCGCCCTCACTCTCGTGCCGGCTCGTTGAGCTGGACACCGGCCCCAGGCCGTCCGCAGCCTCCCTGGACGCCTCCGGCATATGGGTCTCGGGGGGGGGGGGGGGCGCCGCCCCGGGCCC
>NZ_JBSFCF010000047.1:54297-67676 GCF_053593335.1 Streptomyces sp. NPDC002324 | reverse complement strand
GACTTCACCGAGGTCGCCGACGTCATCGCCCAGGCCCTCAAGCCCGAACCCGACACCGGAGCGCTCAAGGCCCGGGTCAAAGCCCTCGCCGACAAGCACCCGCTGTACCCGACGCTCGGGAAGTAACCCGGGCTTCATCGCCGTACACCCCGCTTTTCCGGGGCACCGCGCACACTGGGGAGTGAGCGCGGTGCCCCACTCCCCGCACCGCCCTCCCCCGTTCTGAGGAGTCACCGTGGCCATCTCGGTCTTCGACCTGTTCTCGATCGGCATCGGCCCGTCCAGCTCCCACACGGTCGGCCCGATGCGCGCCGCCCGGATGTTCGCCCGTCGGCTGCGCAACGAGGAGCTGCTCGCCGACGTGGCCTCGGTCCGCGTCGAGCTGTACGGCTCGCTGGGCGCGACCGGCCACGGCCACGGCACCCCCAAGGCCGTGCTCCTGGGTCTGGAGGGCGCCTCCCCGCGCACCGTGGACGTGGAGTCGGCCGACGACCGCGTGGAGGCGATCAGGACCTCGGGCCGCATCCGCCTCCTCGACGACCACGAGATCCCCTTCTCCTTCGACAAGGACCTGGTCCTGCACCGCCGCAAGACGCTGCCGTACCACGCCAACGGCATGACCATCTGGGCGCGTGACGCGGCGGGCACGGACGTGCTGTCGAAGACGTACTACTCCGTCGGCGGCGGCTTCGTCGTCGACGAGGACGCGGTCGGCGCGGACCGCATCAAGCTCGACGACACCCCGCTCAAGTACCCCTTCCGCACGGGCGACGAGCTGCTCCGGGTGACGAAGGAGACGGGCCTGTCGATCTCCGCGCTGATGCTGGAGAACGAGCGAGCCTGGCGCACCGAGGACGAGATCCGCTCCGGGCTCCTGGACATCTGGGGTGTGATGCAGGCATGCGTCTCGCGCGGGATGTCCCGCGAGGGCATCCTGCCCGGCGGTCTGCGCGTACGGCGTCGCGCGTCCATGTCGGCCCGTCAACTCCGGGCGGAGGGCGACCCGTTGGCCCGCTCCATGGAGTGGATCACGCTCTACGCGATGGCGGTGAACGAGGAGAACGCGGCCGGCGGCCGGGTGGTCACGGCCCCGACGAACGGCGCGGCGGGCATCATCCCCGCCGTCCTGCACTACTACATCAACTTCGTGCCGGGCGCGGACGAGGACGGGGTCGTCCGGTTCCTGCTGGCCGCCGGCGCCATCGGCATGCTCTTCAAGGAGAACGCCTCCATCTCCGGCGCCGAGGTCGGCTGCCAGGGCGAGGTCGGTTCCGCCTGCTCCATGGCGGCCGGAGCGCTGGCCGAGGTGCTGGGCGGCTCCCCCGAGCAGGTCGAGAACGCGGCCGAGATCGGCATGGAACACAACCTCGGCCTCACCTGCGACCCCGTCGGCGGCCTCGTCCAGATCCCCTGCATCGAGCGCAACGGCATGGCCGCGGTGAAGGCGGTCACCGCCGCCCGCATGGCCATGCGCGGCGACGGCACCCACAAGGTGTCCCTCGACAAGGTCATCAAGACCATGAAGGAGACCGGCGCCGACATGTCCGTCAAGTACAAGGAGACGGCCCGGGGCGGGCTGGCGGTGAACATCATCGAGTGTTAGGGAAGTAGCCCTGCCCAGCGCGTTCGCGTCCTTGGGCCGGGCGGGGACCCCGCGCGCGGCATGACCCCACGCCGCGCATGGGAACGCCGAACCCTCCGGGCGGAGGGTTCGGCGTTCCCATGCGCCGGAATCGCACCTGCGTACCTGCGTACCTGCGAGAACTCCGTGCACACGTGGAGCGACGCCACACCGGGGCGGCCTCGAAGCGACGGACCGCGCGGCTCGATGGTGAGTCCTACGACCGATCCGGTGAAATGCGACGACATGCCGCAAGAAAGCCACCAAAGATGTCTACATAAATACTATCAGTGACATCGTCGTCCGATCTGTCTGCTTGCAACGGATCGGCACCCGGAGGCTGAAGTGGGAACGCTGAGCAAGCTGGAACAGCGCTTCGAGACTCTAGTCAATGACACCTTCGCCAAGATCTTCAGATCCGCCGCCCAGCCGTTGGAATTCGCCGGCGCGCTCCGGCGCGAGTGCGACGTCAGCGCCAGGATCTGGACCCAGGACTGCACCATCGCGCCCAACGGTTTCGTCATCGAACTGAGCCCGGGCGACCACGAGATCTACAGCGCGTGTCTGGTCATGCTCGGCGAAGAGCTGGTCGAGAAGGTGCGCGCGCACGCCGAGGAACAGGGCTACTCGTTCGTAGGCCCGCTGAAGGTCCAGTTGCAGCGGACCGAGAACCTGAAAATCGGGCAGTATCGCGTACGCAGCCGCCTGGAGGTGCCGCCCGAGATCCAGCACGCCCTGGCGGTCGACCAGAGCTACCGTGCCACGCACGCGATGGTGGTCGGACTGGGCGGCGGCGGGGCCCCGGCCTGGCGACCGCCGATACACGTCCCACGCGGCGACAAACGAGCGCTGACCGTGGATCAGTTCATATCGATGGGCCTCGCCTTCAGTGAAGACGGCAGCTTGGTCCGCGCCACCTCTCCGACCCCACTCGCCGTGCCGGCGCGGCCGCTCCGCCCCATCGAACCCGCGACGAACCGCCAGGGCGTCGCGGTCCTGTCCCGGTCCGGTCATGTGGTGCGTGCCCCGGCCAGGGACGGCGGGCGTCCTGCGCTCGCCCCCTGCGGAGTCAACGCTCATTCCCCCGGCCATGAGACCGGTCACCAGCGCATCGCCGGCCCGCCCCAGGAGCCCCCTCTCTCCTCGAAAGGACAAGAAATGACGAACGATCGCGACACCTGCGCTCACGATCCCGCACCCGACAAGGGCAGAGACCATTCCGACGGGCCGGCCACCGCGCCGCCGGACCCGCACATCCCCGGCGGGCCCCAGGGCTCCCTACCGACGGAGCCATCGACCAGCGCTCAGGCGACCGCTGCGGCGGTGCCGCAGGGTGGCCCGGCGGAGAACCACCCCCCGGCGCCCGCGGAAGCCCGTTTCGGCGCCGTGCCCCTCGCGGTTCCTTATGACAGGGGTGCGCACCCGGCCCGGGCCGCCGGTGGAGCGTCCCACTACGTCCGCCCGTCGGCGCAGCACAGTCCTGCACCGTGGTCGGCGCCGGACTGGAACGGCCGCGGTGCACTGGGACACAGTGCGACCGTGGAGCTCTCCTCCGACCGCCTGCTGCGCGGCCGGCGCAAGGGCCGGACGAGCCTCAGCCGGTTGCGCATCGGCGGCAGGACCGCCGAACGGGAGCGCGAGCAGAAGCTGGCCATCCTCCGCACGCCCGTGATGCAGTGCCAGAAGATCGCTGTCATCAGCCTCAAGGGCGGAGTCGGCAAGACGACCACCACGACCGCCCTGGGCGCGACACTTGCCACCGAGCGTCAGGACCGGGTCGTCGCGATCGACGCCAATCCGGACGCAGGCACCCTCAGCCGCCGTGTGCGGCGCGAAACCGGCGCGACCATCCGCGACCTCGTAGCCGAAATCCCGAACCTCACCAATTACATGTCCGTACGGCGCTTCACTTCCCAGTCACCGAGCGGCCTCGAGGTTCTGGCCAATGAGGTGGACCCCGCTCTCTCGACGGCGTTCAACGACGAGGACTACCGGCAGGTCGTCGGCTGCCTCGGACAGCACTACCCCATCGTCCTCACCGACTCCGGCACGGGTCTGCTGCACAGCGCGATGCGGGGCGTCCTGGATTTCGCCGATCAGCTGATCGTGGTCGCCACGCCCAGCGTGGACGGCGCGACCAGCGCCAGTACCACCCTCGACTGGCTCAACGCGCACCACTACGAGGACCTCGTCAGCCGGAGTATCACGGTGGTGTCCGAGGCTCGCCGGAAGAGCAAGTCGGTGAAGGTGAACGATGTCGTGGACCACTTCCGTGCCCGCTGTCGGGGCGTGGTGGTGGTGCCGTTCGACGAGCACCTCGCCACGGGCGCAGAGGTCGATCTCGAGCAGCTGAAGGCACGGACCCGCGAGGCCTACTTCGACCTGGCGACGCTGGTGGCCGCGGACTTCCCGCGCACCCAGCCCGAGGCCGTGGGCTGGGCCGCCTCCTACCCCCACTCGGGATACAACGCGCCCAGCTACTTCGCCGCTCCCGCGCGGGCGTGATCTGGCACCGGAGCCGGACGACCGCCCACGCGAGACGCTCGGCCGGCAGACCCCGGCCGAGCACTGGACCTCGCGCGTACAAGGAGACCCAGCGGGGCGGGCTCGCGGTGGGCGTCATCGCGTGCGGAACGTGCCGTGGGGCGGCTCGTCCTGCCGGTCCTCGCGCAGGGCGGGGTCGAGCAGGTCCGATGCGCGGCCGGGGTGCCCGTCGTCGTCCCCGTACGCGGTCGCGGCGAGGAAGTCGGTCTCGGCGGGTGTCAGGTGCGCGATCAGGGTGTCGAGCGGGTGGGTGTCGACGAAGCGGGCCCGGGTGCTGCCGACGAGCAGGACCGCGAGGGGCTGGTCGCCGCTCATGGGCAGGCCGGGGTGGACGTCGCCGCCCCAGTACATGACCGGCGTCTCGGTGCCGGCGTGGGCGAAGCGGCCCGCGCCGGCCAGCATCAGCAGCGCGGTGTGGGTGCTGGTCTCCTCGCCGTGGTAGTCGTACAGGTAGGCCTCCAGCGCGTCATCACGGTGACGGAGCAGGGTGAAACCCTGGGCCGCGCGGAGAGCGAGCAACTGCCCGGGGGTCTTCTCCCGGTCGGCGCGGATCTCTGCCGGCGCCGCCGGGTGGTGCGCGGCGATCCCGGTCAGGTCCCAGTCGGGGTCTGCGCCGTCGGCGGCCCATCCCGTGTACATCGCTGACGGGTTCTCGATGATGCCGAGACCCGGCAGGGGTGTGCGGAGCCACTCCTCGAAGCCGTCGCGCCCCATCGGTATGCGGGTCGCGCACATGAACGAACGAGCGCCCAACGGGTGCCTCCTCGGGCCATGACAACGGCTACGGTGTCGCACGATGGTCCCACCCCTCGGCGCCGCTTCCGGCCCGTGGGGCGGGTGCCGGTCCCGCGGCCGGTCGGGCCCGTCAGGGGGCAGGGCGCTGAGGCTCGCGGCGCGCCGCGAGCCAGTCACCGACCGGGACCGCCGCCGGTCCAGGACGCCGGGAACAGTGGGAGGGGCCGGTAGTGGGGGGGCGGGTGGTCCCGGTCTTCCCCGCGCACGTGCCCGGCCTTCCGTTCAGTGCCGCTCCGTGGCCTGTCACCTGCTCTCCCCAGTGTTCGCGAGGGCCGCGCCGAGTTCCGCTCTGCGGCGGATGCCGAGCTTGCGGTAGGTGCTGGTCAGGTGGGTCTCGACAGTGCGGCGGGCGAGGTGGAGGAGCTGGGCCATCTCCCTGTTCGTGTGCCCCTGCGCGGCGAGTTCGGCGATCCGGCGCTCGGCCGCCGTGAGCGCGGACGGGCCGGTCAGGGCCGTCGCCGTACGGCGGGCGCCGCCCTCGCGCAGGGCCTCCTCCGCGACGGCGCGCAGGCGGAGCGCGCCGAGGCGTTCGGCGTGTTCGGCCGCCTCCCGGAAGGCGTCGCGGGCCCGCGCCCGCTCCCCGGCGGCGGCGAGCGCCCGTCCCTGCGCCACGAGGGCCGGTATCAGTTCCCTCGTCACCGGCGATCCGCCCGGCGCCCCGGTCCGCCGGCCGTCCGGTGCGTCGACCGCCGCCCGGCCGCCGGTCGTCGGCACCGCGGAGGACCAGCCGCCCACGGCCCGTGCCAGGGCTCCGCCCGGCGCCCAGCCGTGCGCGGCGGTCGCCGTCACGCGTGCTCCGCCCTGCTTCCAGCCGCCCTTGGCGGTCACGGGACCCCTGGCCGACAGCCGGCCCCCGCCCGCCGAAGCGACGCTTTCCAGGGCCACGACAGCGGCCCCGGCGGCCCCCGTGGCCTCCTCCGTTGCCCCGTCGACCCCCTGCCGCAGCGTCCGTACCGCCCGGTCCCCCAGTTCCAGGCCCCGGCGGCCGCCCGTCGCCGTGCCGAGGACGGACAGGGCCCGGCCGAGGACGCGGGGGGTGTTCCAGACGGTGGCGAGACGGAGTTCCCGTTCGGTGAGGGCGAGGGCCTCCCGGGTGCGGCCGAGGGCGAGGTGGCAGGCGGCGGCCGCGGAGCGCCAGGGGGTGACGACGGGGCTGGCGACCTCCCGGGCGGACTGGCGGCGGCCGCACTCCAGGAAGTCGTCGAGGGCGGCGGCCGGGTCGCCGGTGGCGGCGCGGAGATGGCCGCGGGCGTGGAGGAAGCGGTTCAGCTCCCAGGAGTCGTGGGCGTTCCGGACGTCGAAGCCGTCGGCGAGGCGGGCGGCCTCCTCCGTACGGCCGGTCTCCACGAGGGCGACGACCGCGTGGGCCAGCGCGTTGGCGGACGCGGGGCCACCGGTGAGCGCGCGGGCGACCTCGGGGTCGGCGAGGACCTCCTCGTGGGCGCCCCGGGCGGCGGCGATGTCGACGCGGACGTCGAGGAGGGCCTGGTGCATGGGGTGGAGGAGGGAGGTGCGCCGGCCGTCGAGGCCGCGCCGGACGAGGCGTTCGGCCTCGTCGAGCTGGTCGGCCCACTGGGCGACGGCGGCGGCGGTGCCCAGCAGGAAGATCTCGGACAGGGGATCGGCCGGCTGGGCGAGCAGGGCCCGCACGCGGTGCATCGCCGAGGCCGCCGAGGTCAGGCCCGCGGTGGCCTCGTAGCGCACGAGGAGGGCCTGTCCGGCGGTGCCGACCAGGTGGGGCGAGCGCTCGGCGGTCTCGCGCAGCCACCGGTACACCTCCTGCCGTACGCCCTGGTCGTGGTCGGAGAGCAGCGCGGAGGCGGTCTGGACGGTGCGGATCAGGTCCGGGTGGCCCGTCAGGTGTTCGTCGCGCAGCCCGCGCAGCACGTCGACGGCGGCCCGGGCCTCGCCGCGCCGGGCCAGGGCCGTGCCGAGGGCGACCGCCGCGTGGACGCGCTCCCGGGGCGGTCCGGGCAGGCGCATGGCCTCGGCGAGCCGGGGGATGCCGGCGGTGGACCGTACGGTGGCGTACTCCAGGGAGCCCAGTTCGGTGAGGACCATGGTGCGGCGGGCGGCCGGCATGGGTTCGTCGAGGGCGCGGCGGAGGTGGGCGAGGGCGTCGTCGCTGCGGTCGTCGCGGACGGCCAGGTCGGCCGCGTCGAGCAGGGCGCCGGTCGCCCAGGCCTCGCCGACGGGGCCGGAGCGCAGGAGTTGGCCGGCGACGGCCTCGGCGTGGTCGCCGCGGTGCAGCATCGCCTCGGCCGCCCGGCGGTGCGCGGCCTGCCGGTCGGCGCCGGCCCAGCCGCCGAGTACGGCGTCCCGCAGCAGCGGGTGGGCGTACCGGGGGCGTCCTTCGGGGTCGGGGCGCAGCAGGCCGAGACGGGTCGTCGCGGTGAGCCAGCCTGGTACGCGGGCGGGGTCGGCCCCGGCCGTCCGGGCTAGCAGGTCGGCGTCGGCCGGGACCGGGGTGTCCTCGTCGTCCAGCGCGGCGAGCGCGCGGGCGAGGGCGGTGGTGGCGGGCCCGGCGCTGTCCAGCCACCAGGACACGGCGGCGGCGTAGGTGCCCGCATAGAGCGCCGCGCAGGTGTCCGGAAGGGCAGCCGGGAGGGCTCCGGGGGTGGCGTCGCGGAGATCGGCCAGCAGGGCACGCAGCAGCAGGGGGCTGCCCGCACCCGCCCGTAAGCAGGCGTCGACCCAGTCCGGCGGGGCGTCGCCGTGGACCGAACGGACCAGCCGCGCACCGGCGTCCGGGCTCAGCGGGGCCAGGGTGCGGGTGTGCACGAGGGCAGGGGAGAGGGCGTGCGCGAAGCCGTCCGCCGGGGGGTCGAGGTCGTACTGGCTGCGCTCGGTGACCACCAGGAGCACCGGCAGGCGGTCGATGCGGCGGACGGCCTCGACGAGCCAGCGGCGGGACGGGGCGTCGGCGAGGTGGGCGTCGTCCACGGCGACGAGCAGCGGGGACTCGGCCGCGTAGGAGCGCAGCAGCCGCCACAGACGTGCGGGTCTGCCCTGGTGCGGCTGGGTGCCCGGCGGGTCCGGCGCCTCGCCCGCCGCCTGGTCGAACTCCGGTCCGTGGGCGAGGAGTTGGAAGACGGTGTCGAAGGGTACGGAGCGGTGCTCGGGTGAGCAGCGGGCGCGCAGGACGCGCATGCCGTTCGCCGCCGCCCGGTCGGCCGCGGCCTCCAGGAGGGCGGTGCGGCCGGTGCCGGTGGCTCCCCGGAGCAGGACGAGGCGGCCGGAGCCGGTCCGGGCGCGGGCGGCCTCGGCGGCCAGCAGCTCCAGGGGCTCACGGCGTTCGAGAAGCGGTTCCGGCGCGCACATCGCTGTCTCCTGTCGTGACCGTCGTGGTGGTGGCTGTCGTGACCGTCGTGGTGGTGGCTGTCGTGGACTGTCGTTTTCCGCTTCCGTAGACGGGGCACGGTCCGTCCGGGTGCACCGCTCGCGGAAGGTCGGCGGGAAAGCGCCGCGGCCGGGCCCGGGGTGGATCTCGTGGTGTGTCTCGTGGTCCTCCACGATTGCGCGGCGCACATGACACACAGAAGGGTGAAACGAGCCCCTCGGCCACTCCCCTCACAGGAGCGGCGATTTCGTGCATACGGGAGAAACGGTTGCGCAGCACATTCCGGACCGCGGACACGCCGGCGACCACGGCCATGGTCACCGGCACGGCCACCGCCATGGCCGAGCACCAGGAACCCCGGCGCCGTATCCCGGTCGTGGTCCACACCCTCGACCCGCTCTCCCGGGCCGGCGTGCTCAGCCAGCTGCGCGGGCACCCGGTGATCGACCTGAAGGACGACGCCGTGGTACGGCCGGGCACCGTGGCCGTACTGGTCGGGGAGACGCCGGACGAGCCGCTGCTGTCCACGCTGCGCCGGATGGTGCGCAGCGAGGGGGCGCGGGCCGTCCTGGTGGTGAGCCTGATCCGCGAGACCGAGTTGCTGGAGGTCATCGAGTGCGGGGTCGGGGCCATCGTGTGGCGCCACGAGGCCACCCCGCACCGGCTGGCGCAGGCCGTGCTCGCGGCCTCGCGCGGGGACGGCGACCTGCCCGCCGATCTGCTCGGGCGGCTGATCAACCAGGTGGGGACGTTGCAGCGTTCCGTGGCCGGCCGCACCGGGTCGCCGCTGTCCGGCCTGGTGCCGCGTGAGATCGACGTCCTCCGGCTCGTCGCCGAGGGGATGGACACCGGCGAGATCGCGAGCAAACTCTCCTACTCCGAACGCACCGTCAAGAACGTGATGCACGGGCTCACCACCCGGCTGCATCTGCGCAACCGGGCGCACGCGGTGGCCTATGCCCTCCGGGAAGGCTACATCTGATCGAACGGGCAGACGGAACGGGCCCGTTGGGCAGCGCACCGTGCCCCCTCGTCGTCCCCCGCGCGTCTGGAAGGGACGCCTCCGGTCGGACAGGATCGACGGACAGGCACACGACACAGCAGGAGCACGACCGTGATCCACGAGGTGGACGAGGTCCTCAAGGGACTGATCGGCGGTGGTGCCCTGGCCGGCTCCGGCATCGACGTCGCCTTCGAGGCGCCGACCCGCGACTGGGCGGCCCGGCGCAACGCGCCCGCCGTCAACACCTATCTGTACGACATCCGTGAGGACGTCTCCCGTCGCCAGCGCGGCCACATGCCGGTCCGCGACAGCCGGGACATCGTCGTGCGGCGCCGGCAGCCGCCCCGCTGGTTCCGGCTGTCGTACCTGGTCACCGCCTGGACGAAGCGGCCCGAGGACGAACACCGGCTGCTCTCGGCGGTGCTGGCCACGCTGTTGCCGCACGAGTTGCTGCCCGCCGAGAGACTCCCGGGGGCGCTCGGGGCGCTGGGCCTGACCGTGCCGCTGTCCGTGGCGGGGCTGCACTCCGAGTCACGTTCCCTCGCGGAGATCTGGTCCGCGCTGGGCGGCGAGCTGAAGCCGTCCCTCGACCTGGTCGTCACCGTTCCGTTCCCGGCCTTCCCCGAGTACGACGCCGGTCCCCCGGTCACCGAGGGCGCGGCGATCCGGGTACGCGGCATGGACGGCTCCCTGGAGGGCTCGGAGGAACGCGCGCACCGGCCGGGCCGGTTGGCCTCCGCGCCGGACACCGGGGAGGGGCGACGTTGAGCACCCACACCACCAACGCCGCCCACACCACCCACGCCGCCCCCGGCACCTCCGGCTCCTCCGGCACCGACGCGCTCCTCCTCCGGCTCGCCCGACTGCGCGACCGGGTCGCCGAGTTGGTGGCGGAGCGCGGTGCCGGTGATCCGACGGCCGGTGATCCGCTGCGGGGGCTGTACGTGTCCGAGGAGGGCGTACGGCATCTGCTGGAGCCGTCGGCGGGGTCGTACGCCCCCGTGTTCGAGGACGCCGAGGGCGCCGACGGCGCGGGCGCGGCTCCCGGCGGTCCGCTGGAGCTGCTCGCGGGGCGGCTCGGGCTGACCGAGCTGGACACGCGCATCCTGCTGATCGCCCTGGCCCCCGATCTGGACCGCTCCTACGAGCAGCTGTACGGGTATCTCAACGACGACGTCAGCCGGCGCCGGGCCACCGTCGGGCTCGCGCTCGATCTGTGCGGGCTGCCCGTGCAGCTGGCCGGGGCGCGGGCCCGGTTCCTGCCGTCGGCGCCGCTGAGCGCGCTCGGCCTGCTGACCGTCGAGGAGCCCGAACGTCCCTTCCTCGGGCGGGAGTTGCGGGTGCCGGACCGGCTGGTCGCGCATCTGCTCGGCGACGACACGATGGACGCGGCGCTGGCCGGTCACGTGCGTCCGCTCGCGCCGTCGCCGTCGCCGTCGTTGCCGCCGGCGGTCGCGTCCGCGGAGGACGGTGGGTTCACCGACAGGCTGGCCGGCCGGCTGGCCGCCGCACCGGTCACCGTGCATCTGCGGGAGCGGCGGGAGGGTGACGGGCTGGCGCGGGCCGCGGCCGCCCTGCGCGCGGCGGGGGTGGAGGCGCTGCACTTCACGCCCCCGGCGGCCGAGGACGAGGCGGCCCGGCTGCTGCCCCCGCTGCTGCGCGAGGCCCGGCTGCGCGGGTGCGCGGTCGTGGTGGCGCCGCTGCCGGAGCACCCGGGGCCGCTGTTCCGGGCGCTGACGACGGCCGACGTGTCCGTGCTGTTCACCGGCCCGCAGCCCTACGACCCGCAGTGGTGCGACCGTGATCCGCTGGTCCTCGACGTGCCCCGGCAGTCCTCGGGTGCCGTGGAGGCCTGGGCGGCGGCGCTGGGTGCCGGTGCGGACGGGCCGGGGTTCGACCTGGCGGCCACGGTCGCCCCGTACCGGCTCGGCGGTGACCGGATCGAGCGGGCGGCCCGCGCGGCCGTGGACCTCGCGGCGTTCGACGGCAGCGAGGTGACCGCCGCCCATCTGCGGCTGGCCGCGCGGCTGCAGTCGGCCTCCGGTCTGGAACGGCACGCCCGCCGGATCCGCCCGGACGTCGGCTGGGACGACCTCGTCCTGCCGGACAAGCCCCTCGCCGAGCTGCGGGAACTGGCGCTGCGGGCCCGCCATCGCGACCGGGTCCTCGGCGACTGGCGGCTGAGCGCCGGGGGCGGCCGGGGCCGTGGGGTCCTCGGGCTCTTCGCGGGCGAGTCGGGCACCGGCAAGACGCTGTCGGCGGAGGTCGTGGCCGCGGAACTCGGCCTGGACCTCTATGTCGTGCAACTCTCCTCGATCGTCGACAAGTTCGTGGGCGAGACCGAGAAGAACCTCGAACGGATCTTCACCGAGGCGGACCGCACGGACGCCGTGCTGCTCTTCGACGAGGCGGACGCCGTGTTCGGCAAGCGCTCCGAGGTCAAGGACTCGCACGACAAGTACGCCAACATGGAGAGCGCCTATCTGCTCCAGCGCCTGGAGTCCTTCGACGGCATCGCCCTGCTGACCACCAATCTGCGGGCCAACATCGACGAGGCGTTCACGCGGCGGCTGGATCTGGTGGTCGACTTCCCGTTCCCGGACACCGCCCAGCGGCTGGCCCTGTGGCGGCACAGCCTCGCCGCGGTGCCCCGCGCGGACGACACCGACCCGACGGCGGTCGCCCGCGACTTCGAGCTGGCCGGCGGTTCCATCCGCAGCGCGGTCGTCACCGCCGCCTACGCCGCCGCCGGGCGGGGCGGGCCGGTCACCTCGGCCGACCTGCGGGAGGGCGCCGAGCGCGAGTACCGCAAGGCCGGGCGGCTGGTGCCGGGCGAGGGCAACTGGTAGCGGGCGTACGGCGGTCTGTGCCGGGCGGTGCACCCGGCGGGGGGCGCCCCCCGCCGGGGCGGGGTCACTTCACACGCCACTTCTGGTTGGGTGTGCCCGCGCACGTCCACAGCTGGAGCCTGGCGCCGTCGCCGGTGGCGTTGTCCTTCACGTCGACGCACTTGTCGGCCTGTGGGTTGACCAGGTCGCCGGCGGTGCTGAGCACGAACTGCTGAGCGGGGTTGCCGCTGCACCTGGCCAGCTGGATGACGGCGCCGTCGTCGCGGGAGCCCCACGCGACGTCCATGCACAGCCCGAGGGAGCGCACCGTGCCGTCTCCCCGGAAGTCCCACTTCTGGTTGGCGGTGCCCGCGCAGTCCCAGATCTGGAGGGGGGTGCCGTCCTTGCCCTTGCCCTTCTTCGCGTCCGTGACGTCGACGCAGCGGTTCGAGCCCCGGCCGATGATGGCGAATCCCTTGACGGCGGCGGGCTTCTTCGTCGTGGGCTTCGTGTCCGGTTCCTTCTCCGCCCCGGATCCGGAACCCCCTGAGCCCGAGCCCGAGCCCGAGCCCGAGCCGGAACCGGAGCCCGATCCCGAACCCGGGTTCTCGGGCTGCTCCTCCTGCTTCTCCTCCGGGGGAGCCTCGGGCGTCTCCGACGGGAGCGGCGCCGCCGAGATGCTCGGCGCCGGTGCCATCGCGGACGGGCTGCCGCTCGGCAGAGCGGTCGTCCCGGCCTGCTGGAGATCGGTCGCGGCGCTGGTGACCTTGGGCTGGTAGGCGAACCACAGCGTCACGAAGGTGATGGCGAGGGCCAGGCAGATCGCCAGGCAGGTGGCGAGCCAGCCGGGCAGGAAACTCCGCTGGACGTACGTGCCGTCGACGGAGTGCGGTGCGACGCCCGCACGGTGGACGGCGAGCGCATACGGTCTCTCCTCCCTGGACCCGAACCAGGTGATCTGCCGCGGCTTCAGCGTGGCCTTCACGAACGCGGCACGGCCCGGCTCGATCTGCACATTGCTCGGATGGATGTCGTACGACAACTGGTCACCGTTGTCGCTGCCGCTGACGGCGGCGGTGACCTTGGTGTTGCCCAGGTTGTCGATGGCCAGCTTCGGGCGTCCCCGGAAACGTCCCTTCACGGTCGGCGGGACGAGTTCCGCCCGCACCTCCGTGAACGGAGTGATCGTCAGATTCCCTTCCGGAACCGTCGTCGCCTCCGGATGCTCGGTCGGCGTGATCCGTACCG
>NZ_JBSFCF010000047.1:0-54200 GCF_053593335.1 Streptomyces sp. NPDC002324 | reverse complement strand
ATGCGCAGACGCAGCCGCACCGTCGTACTGCTCCCGGGGTCCACAGTCGCGGAGGCGGGTTCGAGGGAAGTCCACAGGCTCACGTCAGGACGCTACCGGGAGCGCGGGAGCCGGGGCAGGAGGAGAAGGTGCACGGTCGCGGTGCCCGAAAGGGCAGGGCGCGCGGGCTCGGGGGCGCTCACGGGGGGCGCTGCCGCCGGGCCGGTGCCCGGGGGCGGCCCGGATGTGTCCGCGCCGATCGGCCCGACTGCCCCTCGGGGCAACGGACATGCCCCCGATCAGGTCCCCGAGGACGTTTCGACGGACGCGCTTCGCGCGTGAGGGTGAGAGGCGACCTGTCTCGTACCCCAAGGAGAGCAGAGCATGCCGTCCTACCTGTCGCCGGGCGTCTACGTCGAGGAGGTGGCCAGCGGCTCGCGTCCCATCGAGGGTGTGGGCACCTCGGTGGCCGCCTTCGTCGGCCTGGCCCCGACCGGTCCGCTGAACGAGCCGACGCTGGTGACCAACTGGTCCCAGTACGTCGCCGCCTTCGGCGAGTTCACCGACGGCTACTACCTCGCGCACTCGGTGTACGGGTTCTTCAACAACGGCGGCAGCGCCGCGTACGTCGTCCGGGTCGGCGGCACCGACCAGGGCGGCGCGTCCGCGGGCGGTCCGGCCGCGGTGACGGGTACCGCCGCGCCGGCCGCGCTGCCGCCGGGCGAGCCGAAGCAGCTGGGCACATTCAGTGTGACCGCCATCGCGGGCGGTTCCCTGAGCGTCGAGGTCGCCGACCCCGAGGGCGAGGGTCCGGCCGAACGGTTCCGGCTGATCGTCAAGGACGGCGACAAGCCGGTCGAGACCTTCGACGTGACCGCCAAGAAGGGCGGCCGCAACTACGTCGTCACGCAGGTCAAGGAGCGCTCCAAGCTCATCACGGTCCAGGAGACGGCACCGGCCGCGCAGCTCGCGCGCCCCGACAACCAGACCGTGGCACTGGCGGCCCCCGCCGCGCCCGCGCCCGTCGCGCCGGTCGCGGCGGACGACGGCCACCCCGGCCCGGCCCAGTACCTCGGCGACTCCGCCGACCGCACCGGCTTCGGCGGACTGGAGGCCGTGGACGAGATCTCCATGGTCGCCGTGCCCGACCTGATGGCCGCCTACCAGCGCGGCGCGATCGACCTGGAGGCCGTCAAGGCGGTCCAGCTCGGTCTGATCGCCCACTGCGAGCTGATGGGCGACCGGGTCGCCGTCATCGACCCGCCGCCCGGCCTCAACGCCCGGCAGATCCGGGTCTGGCGCCAGGAGACCGCCGGGTACGACTCCAAGTACGCGGCCCTCTACTACCCCTGGATCAAGGTCTTCGACCCGGCCAGCGGCCAGTCCCGCGTCATCCCGCCGAGCGGCCACGTCGCCGGTGTCTGGGCCCGCAACGACTTCGAGCGCGGTGTGCACAAGGCGCCCGCCAACGAGGTCGTACGCGGCGCGGTGGATCTCGAACTCCAGATCACCCGCGGCGAGCAGGACCTGCTCAACCCCATCGGCGTCAACTGCATCCGTGCCTTCCCCGGCCGCGGCATCCGCGTCTGGGGCGCCCGCACCATGTCGTCCGACCCGGCCTGGCGCTACCTCAACATCCGCCGGTACTTCAACTACCTGGAGGAGTCGATCCTGATCGGCACCCAGTGGGTGGTGTTCGAGCCGAACGACCACGCGCTGTGGGCCCGGATCCGGCGCAACGTCTCCGCGTTCCTGGTCAACGAGTGGCGCAGCGGCGCCCTCTTCGGCCAGCGGCCCGAGGACGCGTACTACGTCAAGTGCGACGAGGAGACCAACCCGCCGGAGTCGGTCGACCTCGGCCGGGTCATCTGCGAGATCGGCATCGCGCCGGTCAAGCCCGCCGAGTTCGTGATCTTCCGGCTGGCGCAGTTCTCCAGCGGCAGCGGGGAGCTGGAGGAGTAGGCCCTCGTCGGCCCGCGCCCACCAGCGTTCGCGTACAGCCAGTTCTCAAGCCCCAGCCCCAGCCCCTGCCCGCACCCCCTAGAAGGACACAGAACAGATGAGTCTCGCGCCGGGTGACGCCCTTACCTCACACAATTTCGGCCTGCAGATCGACGGGGTGATGGTCGAGTACCTCGCGGAGGTCAGCGGCCTCACCCTCGAACAGGACGTCATCACGTACCAGCAGAACTCCGCGCAGGGCCGGCCCGAGGTCAACCTGCTGCCGGGTGTGCAGAAGAACGGCCAGTGCACCGTGGTCCGCGGTATGACCCAGTCGGCCGCGTTCAACACGTGGATCAACGACTCCATCAACGGCCAGATGAGCTCGGCGCGCAAGAACGCGTCGATCATCATGATGGATTACCAGAACAATCCGGTGAAGCGGTACAACATGCGCAACGCCTGGTGCAGCAAGATCGACGCCAGCACCCTGAAGGCCGGCGAGGCCTCCGCGCTCACCGAGACGGTGACCATCGTCTTCGAAGAACTGGTCATCGAGTAATGCGGCGCACGGCTGGCAGGGCGGGCGCGGGCGCCGGCTCGATCGTGGACGTTCCCGGTGGGGGTCCGGGTGCGGTGGGTGCGGTGGGTGCGGTGGGTGCCGTGGCGGGGGCCGGGGACGACGCGGATTCGGTCGCGTCCCCCTTTCCCACCACCGCCGTCCCTCCCGCCGCCGCCCCGGCGGTCGCGCCGGTGGCGCAGCGGCTGCGGACGGAGTTCCCGTTCGAGCTGCCGCGCGGGTACGTCGACGAGGCGGGCAACGTCCACCGGGAGGGCGTGATGCGTCTCGCCACCGCCCGGGACGAGCTGATCCCGCTGCGGGACGTCCGCGTCCAGGAGAACCCGGCGTATCTGTCGGTCGTGCTGCTCGGCCGGGTCATCACCCGGCTGGGCAACCTCCCGATGGTCCACGACGGGATCGTGGAGAACATGTTCGCGTCCGACCTCGCGTTCCTCCAGGACTTCTACCGGCAGGTCAACGCGGAGGGCCACACCCGCGCGGCCGTGGAGTGCCCCCACTGCTCCGAGCCGTTCGAGGTCGAACTCGGCGGGAGCCGCCTGGGGGAATCGTGACGTACGCGACCGACCGGCTGCACGAGGAGATCGCGTACGTCGCCTACCACTTCCACTGGGGCTTCGAGGAGATCCTCGACCTCGAACACCACGACCGCCGCCGCTACACCGAACAGATCGCGTCCCTCGTGACACGGGGCGGGTCGGAGGGCTGACACGTGGGGTTCTGGGATCGGCTACGGGGTGTCGCGGGGGCGGCGGGGGCAGGACGTGAGGGCGGCTCGGTCGGTGCGGTCGGTGCGGTGACGTCCGCGGCCGGGAGTGTGGGCTCGGAGTCGGGTGCGCTGTCGCATTCGGGTGCGGACGCGGGCGCGGGTTCGGGTTCGGGTTCGGAGGGGAGTCCGGCTCCGGCCGCCGGTGCGGGCGGTGGCTCGGCCGCGGGGCGGGGCTGGGAGGGCCTCGCCCCGATCCAGCGTGCCCTCGGAGGGCGGGCCGCTGTCGCGGACGCCGGGTTCAGTGGGCGGTTGAGCACCTGGCAGAACCCTTCCTTCACCGGGGCCCTGTCCCACGCCGTCCTGCCCGGAGCGCCGGGCGGGCTGGTCAGGGACGTCCTCACCACCTCGGCCGCACCGGTGGCCGGCCTCGAACTGCCCGTACGCACCCTCCCGGTGGCGCTCGACGAGCCCGCACCCCAGCCCGACGCTCCCGGCGACGTACGGCCGGTGCAGCGCGCGCCGTACCAGGTCACGCCGTCCCGCCCGGTCGGCCCCCGGGTGACTCCCGTACCGCCCCGCACCTCCCGCCGGGCCCCCTTGACCAAGGTCCCCACCGCCTCGCCTGCCGTTCAGCGCCGCGTGCTGCCGACGGTACGGCCGCAGGCCGCCGGGGACATGGGGGGCAGGGGCTCTGCGGGTGCCTCAACCGGGCCTGCGGCAGTGGGCGGTGTGTCGTCCGGGCCGGTGGTACCGAGCGGGCCGTCGGGCGACGCTTCGCGTGGGCCTGCGGCGCCGGACAGCGCCCCGGGCCGAGCCTCTGGTGGGCCGACGGCATCGGGCGGTACCAAGGGCGGCCACGCGGCGATTACCGACGGCGCGACGTCCGGGCACACGGCCGGCGGGGCCGTCCCGTCCGGGCACGAGGTGGCCGGTGGGGCGCCGGCCGGCCGCCCGGTCGTCGGTGCCGAGCCGTCCGGCCACCCCGTCGTCCATGTGGCCCCGTCCGACCACAGGAGCCCTGGTGCTGCCTCGTCCGGGCCCAGGGCCGCCTCCGGCGGTGTCTCGTTGCAACGGTCGGTGCCGGGCGACGCCGCACCGAGGGGTACGACGTCGAGGCGTACGGCGTCGGGGTCCGGCGCGTCCGGGTCCGGCACGTCGGGGTCGGCCGCCTCGGGTGTGGGTCAGGTCGACGCCTCCGGTGCCCCTCCGGGGGCAACGGTCCTGCCGGCGGCGGCTGTTGGCGGCGACACCCCCGGGGGCAGCGTCGCCGACACGACCGTCGGCTCCGCCGACGCGGCGGCCGGCATCGGTCGCGCGGGGTCCGACATCCGGCGGGCGGCGACAGATGCGTCCCCTGCGGGCCGTACGGCAGTGGACTCCCCCCAGGGTTCCCCCGCGTCCTCCGGATCGCCCCGGGTCACGGGACGGTCCGAGGTCACCGCCCAGCCGACGGCGACCGGCTCGGGCAGCGCGCGCACGAGCCCGCAACGCACCCCCACCGCCCCCGGACGCACCGAAGGCACCGTCCAACGGGCGCCCGCCCACCCGGGCCGTACGGCAGCGAACCCCGGCCCCACGCCAACCAACCCCCAGGGCCTCCCCGCCACCCCCGGACACGACGAGGTCACCGTCCAGCCGACGGCGACCGATTCGGGCAGCGCGCACACGAGCCCGCAACGCACCCCCACCGCCCCCGGACGCACCGAAGGCACCGTCCAACGGGCGCCCGCCCACCCGGGCCGTACGGCAGCGAACCCCGGCCCCACGCCAACCAACCCCCAGGGCCTCCCCGCCACCCCCGGACAGTCCGAGGTCACCGTCCGGCCGACGGCGACCCACCCCGACCGTACGGCAGCGCACCCCGGCAGTAGCGCAACCCCGGCGGCAGCGACCGGCGCGGGCGCCCCCGCCGCACCCGGACACACCGAAGGCACCGTCCAACGGGCGGCGGCCCACCCGGGTCGTACGGCAGCGGACACCCGCAGCACGGCCCCCGTCACGACGGCAACACCCTCAGCCGGTACGGGCACCAGCCCGCAAGGCGCCTCTGCCGTCCCAGGACCCACCGCCGGCACCGTCCAGCGCGCGGCGACGGCGTCCAGCGGTACGCCCGCCCACCCCGACGTGACCGCCACCCCACCGACCGCCCCGCACGCAAGCACGAGCTCTGCCACTGCTCCCGGCCATGCCCAACAGCCCGTGGCCGAACGCGGCCACACCCCGGCCAAGGCATCCGGCACGAGCGGCGCCACGCCGAGCACAGCCCGTACCTCCCCCTCCGGCACGACCACCACCACCGGCTCCAGCTCGGCAGCGGGCAGTTCGGGCCGCCCTACCCCGCCCGCTCCCGCCTTGGGAGCCGTAGACGTCCAGCGGGCGACGACCGGCCCCGGCCGTACGGCAGCCGCGCCCGCGGGAGCCCTCGCCGCGCCGACCACCACCAGCACAGCGGCCACACCCGCCGCAGCCGGAGGCCCCTCTCGTTCCGCCCCCGCCCCGACCAGCCCCCGCACCCCCGGCGCGGCGAAGCGCATAGGTCTCGGCGCCCCTGTCTCCGGCCCCGTCCCGACGGTCGGCCCCGTCCCGACGGTCGGCCCCGCCTCCACGCCCCCCGCACCGACCCCCCTCACACCGTCGGTACCGGCACCCACCCTCCGTCAGCGCCCCCTCCTGGGCGCCCCGCTCTCCACCCCGCCCCAGGACGCGCGACCCCTCTCCCCCCGCACGCCCTCCGGTGGCGCGGGCCCCGCCTCGCCCCTCCCCCTGCAGCGGGCGACGACGACACAGCAGCCGGCCGTCCCCCTGAAACCCCCTGGCCGGGAACAGCGCCCTGAAGGGGCGCGGGGAACGGCGCGACCAGCCACCCCCACCCCGCAGCCGCCCATCACCCCCACCCGGCAACCCCTCGGGCGACCGAGCGCCACCCCGTCGCCCGGCTCCAGAACCCCTGCCCCCCTGCCGTCTTCCGCCCCCACACCCCTGCCGTCTTCCGCCCCCACACCCCTGACCTCATCCGCCACCGCGCCCCTCCCCGCACGCCCCCTCACCCCCACCCGCGCCCTCACCTCAGCCCTGCCCACGCCCACGGCGCCCCCCGCGACCCAGCGTCAGACCCCCCGGCCCGCCGTACCCCTGCGCCGTCCCACCACCCCGGGCACCGGCCCCGCCGTCCAACGCCTCAAGGCCAACCACCCCGCCAAACCCTCCAAGCCCACCGCCCCGCCCCCCACCGCGCGCCCCCTCACCGTCGCCCCCAAGGCCCCCGCCACCCCGCCCGTCACCCCCCGCTCACTCGCACCCACACCGCCGCCCGCGCCGGCGGCCGCACCCGCACCCACCTCGATCCAGCGAGCACCGGAAGCCCCCCTCCGCCCCACCCCCGCCACCTCGACGCCGGCAACCACCACCCCCACCGCATCCCCCGCCCCCACGGCGGAGAACGACTCCCCCACCCCCCCGTTCGACCCCCGCTCCCTCACCGACTTCCAGCTCGACGAACTGACCCACAAGCTCATCGGCCGCGTCACCCGCCTCGTCCGCACCGAGCTCCGCCTCGACCGCGAACGCATCGGAAGACTCCGCGACCCCCGCCACTGACCGCCCCCGACCGCCCCGCACGACCAGAAAGGCCCTTCCCCAGATGTCCCGCGATCTCGACCCGGGCTCCACCATCTTCTTCACGCTGACGATCGACGGCGAGAGCCTCGGTTACTTCAACGGGTGTGAAGGGCTGTCCTCGACCGTGGAGATCGAGCACCGCCAGGAGGGCGGGAACAACGGGTTCGTCTGGCAGTTCCCGTCGCGGGTGACGTTCTCGAACATCCGGCTGACGAGGCCGCTGACGCCGGACACGGCGAAGGTCGCCGCGTGGATCTCGTCCGTCGCGACGGGCGTGAAGCGGCCGACGGCCCAGATCGCGGCGCTGCGCGCGGACGGCTCGGAGGTGGCGCACTGGGGGCTCATCGACGTCCTGCCGGTGAGCTGGCAGGGGCCGTCCCTGGACCCGTCCAACCCGAGCGTGGCGACCGAGGTGCTGGAGATCGCGCACCACGGTTTCACGGACTGAGGGGGGACAGACCATGGCGAAGGGCAGCAAGGGCGGCGGCGCGGGCAAGAGTCTCGTGCGGGCCACCCTGGCCATTCACGAGCCGCCGGTGGGGACGAGCACCACCCCGGGCGGGCTGAAGAAGACGTTCAACTTCGAGTTCAACCCCTCCGAGCTGACGCTGCGCCAGGGCGCCCAGTGGAAGCGGACGACGAGCGCGGCGGTGCGCGACGGCGCGCTGCCGGAGTTCATGGGGCCCGACCCCCGCGAGATGAACGTCGAGATCTTCCTCGACTCCTCCGACAAGCCGAGCGGCACCACGGTGCTGAAGAAGGTCGAGTCGCTGCTGTCGTGCTGCGAGGTGACGGCCAAGAGCCTCGCCGCGAAGCAGCCGTCGCCTCCGTGGGTGGTGTTCCAGTGGGGGTCGTTCTCGACCGCGCGTTTCACGGCGTACGTCAGCTCCGTGGACGTCACGTACTCCCTGTTCGGGACGACCGGTGTGCCGATCCGGGCCGCCTGCCGGATGACGCTGCACGAGATCCCCAGCCGGACCGAGGGGCAGAACCCGACGTCGGGCGCGCTCACCGCGCGCAGTGTGCACCGGGTCGTGGCGGGCGACTCGTTGCAGTCGCTGGCGTGGCGGGAGTACGGCAACGCGTCCGCGTGGCGGGCGATCGCGGAGGCCAACGGCATCGACGACCCCACCCATCTGCCCACCGGCACCGAACTCGTCCTCCCGGCGGCCGGAGAGGTGGGCCACTGATGGGCGGGTCCGAGGCGGGAAACCCGTCCTTCTCCAACATCATCCGGGTGACCATCGACGGCAGCGAGCTGCCGACCGACTACGCCGACCTGCTGGTCGGCGGCTGGGTCGACCTCGGGGCCGGAGTGCCCGGCGCGTTCCGGCTCACCTTCCGGGACCCGCACGGGCTGCTGCTGGGCAAACTGAACGTCAGATTCGGCTCCCTGGTCGTCATCTCGCCCGTGGCCGGCGGACAGGGCGCGGGCAGCCCGGTGTTCACCGGCGAGGTCACCGGGATGGAGACCGACTACGACGGCACCGGCACCTTCACCGTCGTGCGCGGTTACGACGCCGGCCACCGGCTGATGCGGGTGCGCAGGGTGGCGGCGTACCGCAACCAGACGGCCGCCGACATCGCCCGCAAGCTGGCCGCGATGAACGGTGTCCCGGTCGGTCAGGTGCAGTCCACCAAGACCGTCTACGACTTCATCAGCCAGTCCAACGTGACGGACTGGGACTTCCTCGCGCGGCTCGCCGACGAGAACGAGATGGTGATGTCGCTGGACGCCAGGGGGAAGTTCCAGTTCGTCAAGCCGAAGCCGGCGTCCGGCGCGCCCGCGTCGAGCGCCCCCGGCCGGAAGAACCCCTACGAGCTGAAGGCCGGCGTCGACATCCTGCGCTGCCGGGCCGCCGTCACCGCCGCCGACCAGGTCGGCAAGGTCGAGGCCCGCGGCTGGAACGTCACGACGAAGAAGAAGCTCACCGCGACGACGAAGGCGGACGCCAACCCCGGTATCGCCATCGGCACCACCCCGCAGAAGGCGGCGACCCCCTTCAAGGCCGCCAAGCTGGTCGAGACGGACACGCCGTACGACCTGCAGAGCGAGGTCACGCACGCCGCCGGCTCCCTCGCCGACGACATCACCTCCGCCTTCGCCGAGCTGGAGGTCATGGTGCGCGGCAACCCGCTGCTGCGCCCCGGTGTGCCGATCACGCTCTCCGACGTGGGCGCCCCGTTCGAGGGCAAGTACACCTGCACGTCCGTACGGCACACCTTCGGCGACGGCAGCCACTACGAGACGTGGGTGACCGTCAGCGGCCGGCAGTGGCGCTCGCTGTTCGGGCTGACCTCGGGCGGCGGTACGGCGGCCCCGCGGCTGCCCAGTGTCGCCAACGCCCTCGTCACCGACGTCCAGGACCCGCTGAAGCAGGGCAGGGTGAAGCTGCAGTTCCCGTGGCTGGACGACGCGTACGTCAGTGACTGGACGCGGACCGTGCAGCTGGGCGGCAAGGCCGGCGGCGGGATCTTCCCGCTGGACGTCGGCGACGAGGTGCTGGTCGCCTTCGACCGGGGCGCGCTCGACCACCCGTTCGTCATCGGCGGCCTCTACAACGGCGTCGACAAGCCGACCCCCGTGAAGGACGTGCACCTGCACGACCCGGTCAAGAAGAAGGCGATCCGCCACACCCTGTCCGACCGGGAGGGCAACCGGGTCGACCTGCTCAGCCAGCAGACCGGCCTGCGCAAGCAGGGCGTACGCCTCGCCACCGGCAACGACCGGCTGATCATCAACCTCGACCGGACGAAGACCGAGATCACCGTGGACAGCAAGGGTGCCGTCTCCATCACCGGCGGCACCTCGGTGTCGGTCAAGGCCGGGACCGATCTGACGCTGAGCGCGCGCCGGTCCGTGACCATCCGCAGCGGCGGCCCCCTCAACCTCCAGGGCCAGGGCGTCGTCGGCCTCCGGTCGCTCGGCGGCGCGGTCAACGTGAACGCCGTGGGTGCCCTCACCATGAGCGCGGCCGGGGCCGCGACGATCAGCGCGGCCGGGACCGTGCAGATCAACGCGGTCGGCCAGGCGGCGCTGCGGGCGGCCAATGTCGACATCACGGGCATCGTGCTCGTCAACAAGAAGCCGTATCCGATCCCGTGACGCCCCCCGCCCGCACGCCCACCGTGCACACGCCCCGCACGTTCACACGCCCCACCTGCCCACACGTCCACACGTCGGCCGAGAAGTCGTACGTCCCAGAAAGAGGGGTGGCCCGCTGATGGCCGAGCAGTTCGTCGGATCCGGCTGGGCGTTCCCGCTGCGCATCGGGCCCACCGGGGGCATCGCCCTGGTCAGCGGGGAGCGCGAGGTCGAGGAGGCCATCCGGCTCGTCCTGGCCACCGCGCCGGGCGAGCGGCCGATGCGCCCCGAGTTCGGCTGCGCCATCCACGACCTGGTGTTCGCGCCGGTCAACGAGGCCACGGCCGGCCGTATCCAGCACGAGGTGTACACGAGCCTCGACCGCTGGGAGCCGCGGATCGAGGTGACCGACGTCGAGGTGACGGCGGGCGCCGACCAGGGCGTCCTCTTCATCGACGTCCGCTACGCGATCCGCGGCACCAACAACCCGCGCAGCCTGGTCTTCCCGTTCTACGTCATCCCCTCCCACGACGAGCCGGACCTGGCCCCCGACGGCTCCGACCGTCCCGACCGCCCCGACCGTCCCGAAAGCGACCGCTGATGGCCCTGCCCTCCCCGAACCTCGACGACCGGCGTTTCCAGCAGTTCGTGGACGACGCCAAGCGCTACATCCAGCAGCGGGCGCCGGAGTGGACCGACCACAACGTCTCCGACCCCGGTGTCACCCTGGTGGAGACGGTCGCCCACATGGCCGACCAGATCGTCTACCGGCTCAACCGGGTGCCGGAGAAGAACCATCTGGCGTTCCTGGACCTGGTGGGCATCACCCTCTTCCCGCCCTCGGCCGCCCGTACGGACGTGACCTTCTGGCTGTCGGCGCCGCAGGAGGAGCCGGTGCCGCTGCCGGTGGGCACCGAGGTCGCCACGCTGCGCACCGAGAGCGAGGAGGCGGTCGTCTTCGCCACGGAGCGCGAACTGTCCGTCGTGCCCTGCGCGTTGCGCCACCTGGTGACCCAGCGGCCCGGTGAGCCGGTCGCCGACCGGACGGCCGACCTCGCCGAGGGCAAGGACCTGATGTGCTTCGCCGAGTCCCCGCGGCCCGGCGACGGTGTGCTGTTCGGGCTCACCGCCGCCGTCCCGTACTGCGCGATCGTGCTGGAGCTGGACAGCGTGGTCGACGGCGTCGGCGTGGACCCGCGGCAGCCGCCGCTGGTCTGGGAGGCGTGGACCGAGGACGGCTGGACGGAGTGCGAGGTCGACCGTGACGGCACGGGCGGCCTGAACCGGCCGGGCGAGGTGGTCCTGCACATGCCCGGCGGGCACACCCTGTCCCGCACCGGCGGGCAGGAGGCCGGCTGGCTGCGCTGCCGGGTCACCGAGCCCCTGCCCGGCCAGCCCTTCTACACCACCTCGCCGACCGTCCGCGCCGCCGAGGCCTTCACCATCGGCGGCACCACGACCGCCGTCCACGCCGAGACCGTCTACGACGAGGCCCTCGGCGAGTCCACCGGCCTGCCCGGTCAGCGGCTGCGCCTCGCCCACCACCCGGTGGTGGGCGACACCCCGCCCGTGCTGCTGCAGACCGCCGAGCACGACGGCTGGACCGACTGGGACGTCGTCCCGACCTTCGCCGCGTCCACCTCCTACGACCGCCACATCACCCTGGACTCCGCCACCGGCGAGATCGCCTTCGGCCCGGCCGTACGGGAGCCCGACGGCACCCTGCGCGCGTACGGGGCCGTGGCCCCCAAGGGCGCCGTGATCCGCGCGGTGCGCTATCGCACCGGCGGCGGCCGGGCCGGGAACGTGGCCCGGGGCGCCATCCGGGTGCTGCGCACCTCCGTCCCCTACGTCTCCGAGGTCGTCAACCGGGAGGCGGCGCGCGGCGGCGTGGACGCGGAGACCGTGGAGGAGGCGAAGGTCCGGGCGCCGATCACGCTGCGCGCCCAGGAGCGCGCGGTGACTCTGCGGGACTACGAGGAACTCGCCCGCCGCGCGGCCCCCGAGACCGCCCGCATCACCTGCCTGGAGGGCGAGGAGGGCGAGCACGGGGCGTACGCGGTACGGGTGCTGGTGGTCCCGCAGGCGGTTCCCGACCCGGGGGGCCGACTGCGCTTCGAGCAACTGGTCCCCGGCGACGCGCTGTTGCGCCGCATCACCCGCCACCTGGACGAACGGCGCCTGATCGGCACGCGGTTGGCGGTCGGCCCGCCCTTCTACCAGGGCGTCACCGTCGTCGCGACACTGCACGCCTTCCGGGGCACCGACACCGACCGGGTGCGCCGTCAGGCCCATGACGCGCTCTACCGCCACCTCGATCCGCTGACCGGCGGCGCCGACGGCCGCGGCTGGCCCTTCGGCCGCCCGGTCCAGTCCGGCGAGGTCTTCGCCGTCCTCCAGCGGGTGCCCGGCGTCGAACTCGTCGACGACGTCCAGCTGCACCCCGCCGACCCCCTCACCGGCAAACGGGGCGACCCCACCAACCGCATCGACCTCTCGCCCCCGTCACTGGTGTTCTCCTTCGACCACCGGGTCCGCGTGATCGGGGACAAGCCATGAGCCCCGGGCTCCCGGACGCGGGAGGCGAGCGCCGGTGAGGGGCTCCATCGACGGTCTCGGCACCTCGCACCCCATCGGCGCGATGCTCCCCGCCGTCTTCGCCGACGACGACCTCGCCCAGCGCTTCGTCGGCGGTCTGGACGACGTCATCGCCCCGATCCTGTCCGTCCTCGACTGCCTGGACTCCTACTTCAGACCGTCCCTCGCCCCCGTGGACTTCACCCAGTGGCTCGCAGGCTGGGTGGGCGCCGAGACCGACGGCACGGAACCGGAAGCGCGGCTGCGCGCCGCGGTCGCCGCCGCCGCGTATCTGCACCGCGTACGCGGCACCCGGCGCGGCCTGTCCGAGGCCGTACGCCTGGTGTTCGGCGTGAGCCCGGAGATCACCGAGAGCGGCGCCGCCGCCTGGGACGCCCGTCCCCTCGGCCCGGTCCCCGGGGAAATCCGCCCGCGCCTCCACGTGACCCTGCGCCTGCCCGACCCCACCCCCGCGGACGAACACCGGCTGGACAGCCTCGTCGCCGCCGCCCGCCCCGCCCACATGCCCTACACGGTCCAGGTGACCGCCGCCGAAAGGATCCCCGAGAGATGACCAGCCCGACCCCCGGCACCGGCCAGGCCCAGAGCTGCGCCGAATGCGGAACCCGCGGGGAGCCCGGCCAGTCCTTCTGCGACGCCTGCGGCGCGGTGCTCGGCTGGTCCGGAACCCCGGCCCGAGCGACCACGGGCAGCGCCAGGAGCGAGGCCGACGACCGCCCGGCCGCCGCCCCCGCGGACGCGGACGCGGCACGTACGAGTGCCCCGGCCCCGGTTCCCGCCGGGAGCGCACCGGCCGACGACGAGCGCGGCTGGGACGCCTTCGCTCTCCCGGGCGCCGGCACGGGCACGGCCCGCACCGGTCACGACCCGGCCCAGGCGGCGACGACCGCGGCCACCCCCGACACCGGCACGGCGGCGGTCCGCACGGACGCGCCCCCCGCCGCCGCCACCCCTCCCCCGTCGCCGGCCGCGCCCCGGGCCACCACCCACGCCCCGGCGGCGACCGCCACGCCCCACCCGGCCCCGCACCCCGACGACGAAGCCCCCACCACCCCCCTCCCGACACCGGCCTCACCACCCCCGGCGCCCGCCCCCTCCCCCTCTGACGCCGACCGGGCCAGGTCGCTCCTCGTCCCCGTCGCCGACCCCGAGCCCCGTGCCCCCGCGGAGCCGGCCGTCGCGCCCGTGCTGCCGGGCCGCCCGGACGTGCAGCGACCTCAAGTCCGCACCCCCGGGCCGGAGTCCGGCATGGAGGGCGGCGTGCCCTGCCCGTGGTGCGGGACCCCCACCCGCCCGGACCGCCACTTCTGCGCGCGCTGCGCGATGCCGATGGCCGGCCGTGCGCAGACACCGGGACGGCTGCCGTGGTGGCGCAGGATGCTGATCGGTCGCGCCACGCAGACCCCGTGGGCGGGCGACCGCCCGCGTCTGCGGCGCGGCTTCGGCGCGATCCTCAACTGGGTGGTCGCCGCCGTCGTCCTCACCCTGATCGTCACCCTCGCCTTCAAGGCGGACGACGGCTACCAGGCGGCCCGCGACCACTTCGCCAAGCGCGCGTCGGTGGTCCCGGACACCTACAAGGCGTCCCGTTCCTTCCCCGGCCACAAGCCGCAGTTGGCCTTCGACTCGTACAGCAACACGTGGTGGGGCCCGGGTGTCACCCAAGCCGGTGAGGGGGAGTGGATCGAGGCCCGCTTCGAGCAGCCCGTCCGGCTGCTGGACGTGGTGATCATCCCGGGTGTCTCGAAGAAGGCGGACCAGCGCGCGGAGTCGGCCCGCCCGCACCGCATCGAGGCGACCGTCACCGCCGCCGACGGCACCAAGTCCACGAAGTTCATCACCCTCGACCAGACCGCCGGCGCCCAGAGCCGCAAGTTCCGCGTCGGCAACGCCGAAACCGTCCGCTTCACCGTCCGCTCCTCCTACGGCGCCGACGACAAGAAGCAGGTCGCCATAGCGGAGATCGAGTTCTTCGGCCGCTCCAGCAGCAACAGCTGACGCGAAATGGGGCGCCCCACCGCTCAGTGCGGTGGGGCGCCCCATTCACCTGTGGCTCACTTGTTCAGGTGGGCCCAGAACTCGTCGAACGACAGGAGCTTGTCCCCGTTGAGGTCACGGGTGCGGATGATGACCTCCGCCACGGACTCGGTGACGTTCCAGTCGCCCTCCTGGGCCAGGGCGGTCTTGAACTCGGCGGCGGTGATGAACCCGTCCCCGTCCGCGTCGATCCGCTGGAACTCCTTGCGCGCTGCCTCGATGTCCGCCACCGATCCGCCCCTTCTTGGTGCCCTGCCCGTCGCGGGCAGTCCTGCCTACGGTCCTACTGACGCAGGTCAGATTAACCGGCCGGGCGAGCCCGGAGTGCGGCGACCACCCACGCGAACTCCTCTTGGTGTGCCGACAGCGGCTCGACGCCCCGAACCAGCGAGGCCAGCTCCCGGAACCGGGCCAGATCGGCGTGGGCCACCGAGGTGACCCGCTGCAGCAGTACGGCCCGGTCGGTGTCGCCGAGCAGCCCGGCCAGCACCTCCTCGGCGGCGGGCGAGGCGGGGTCGACACCGCCGCGCAGCGCCTCCCCGGCGAGCTGCACCAGGCGGCTCATGAACCACAGGGAGGTGCCCGACGGCACCTCGGTCCCCCGGTCCGCCGCGTTGAACTCGACCGTTTCCCGCATCCGCGCCCGGAACCCCGGGTCCTGGAGCATCTCGGCCAGCTCCACCCAGGCGTCCACCTGTCCGGGCGTCGGGTCCTCCGGCAGATCCGCGAGGCTGAACCTGAGCCGCGTACGGATGTCGGGGTCGGCGGTGTCGAGCCCTCCGAAGGCCTCCTCCATGAAGTCGTCGATGATCCGCCCCCGTTCGGCGGCGGACAGCCGGGCCAGTCTGTTCATCAGTGCCGCCTCCCGCGCGGTCGAGCCGCGTCGCGCCACGGTCGACAGCACCGCCCGGGTCACCTTCAGGGCCCTGATCTGCGCGTCCAGCGCGGCCACGTGCGTGGCCGCCACCTCCGCGACGGTCGTCTCGCCCGCGAGCACCCGCCGTACGTGGTCGAGGCCGAGGCCCAGCTCCCGCAGGGTGCGGATGAGTTCGAGCCGGGCCACGGAGGCCGCGTCGTACAGCCGGTAGCCTCCCGTGCTGCGGGCGGCCGGGGTGAGGACGCCCTCGTCCGACCAGTAGCGGATCGTCCGGACGGACAGGCCGGAGCCGCGGGCGAGCTGCCCGATGGTGAAAAGGCCGGTGCCGTTTTCGATCATGTCTGCGAGTGTGGGCCCTCCAGTGGGTGGAGACTCAAGGAGCGGGGCGGAGGAGTCCGGTGGCGGAGAGCTTGCGGGACGTGCTGGACGGGGTGGCCAAGGGGGACTTCCCTCCGGCGGACGGGCGAACGACCGTCGTCGCGCAGGTCTCCCCCCGGGACGCGGGTGTCCTGTGCTTCACGGGGCACTGCGTGGTCTTCACGGACGAGGACCCCCGGTGGGTGCACGAGAGGCTGGCGGCCACGGAGTGCGACCCGATGTCCGCGAGCCTGAACCCACGGTTCCTGGCGGCCCTCATGGAACGCACGGGCCGCACGACCGAGACCATCGACATGATGCTGGTCGCCGCGCCCCTGCCGGGCGAGCCGCCGCTGCCGCTGAAGGAGATCGAGGACGCCGGACACCCCCGTGTCGCGTACGCCCGGCGGCGCCGGGACGGCGTACGGGTCTTCGCGACGGACGGCGGTGTCCTGACGACGGGTCGCGGGATCGCCGGCCGGCTGGAGGTGTCGGTGGAGGTGGACGAGGGCGTACGGCATCAAGGGCTCGGCCGGTCGCTGGTGATGGCGGCGCGGCATCTCGTCGCCGAGCCGCTGTGGGCGCAGATCGCGCCGGGGAACGCCCGCAGTGTGCGGGCGTTCCAGTCGGCCGGTTACGTGCCGGTGGGCTCGGAGCTGCTGCTCAGCGCCCGCTAGGACCACAGGCCCGGCGGGCGGGGAGAGGGGGCGGGGTCAGTGCCAGGGCACGTAGTGCGGGTTGCTCTCGCACTCGCTCATCTTCTCCGTTCTGGTCTTCTTGTCGACCGGACAGACACCGATGACGAACTCCGTCCGGATGCCGCCGGGGAAGGCGACCTCCACCTGGTCGGCCCACTTGTGCTGGTCTCCGATGGTCCGGTTGACGTCCACGCCGCCGGGGGCGTCGATGTAGTAGTTGTAGCCGGACTTGTACCAGGTCTTGTACAGGTCGTGGTCGTAGGTCGTGGAGACGTACGGCGAGGGCTGGTTGACCAGGACGTATCGCTCGATGTCGTACTGCCCGTCGATGACGTCCCTCGGAAGGAAGCCCTGCGCGAAGACGGTCGCCGGGCCCCGGCTGTCGCTGCGGTACAGGGTGGCGCAGGTGGTGCGCCAGACCGGCTCGGGGGTGATGCGGTCGACGTCCACGCGGCGGTCGGCGGCGGCGTGGACCGGGTCGGCGAACCGGGGGCAGGCGGGGGCGGCGGCCCTGGCCGGGGTCGCGGCGGGGGTCTGTGCCGGAGCGGTCGCGGCGGAGGTCGCGAGGACGGCGGAGAGGGACAGGACGACGGCGGCGGCCCGGCGCCGCAGACTGGTGGTGATCATGCTCAGCACGATCTCGGCCGCGCGGCGCCAGGCCGTGGACCCTCACTCGTACGGAGGCGTGTCAGCCCGCCCGGTTGTCAGGTGTCGCCAGGGGATGCCGGGCCGTCACCGGAAGATGCCCGTGTGGCCGAGCGAGTAGCGGCCGGGCTGCGGGTACACCGCGAGGCCGTGCGGGCCGCTGCCGACGGGGATGCGGGCGAGCTGCTCCCCGGTGCGGGTGTCGAGGGCGTACACCTCGGAGTCGTAGCGGCCGGAGAGCCACAGGACCTTGCCGTCGGCGGAGACGCCGCCCATGTCGGGGCTGCCGCCGTCGGGGAGGTGCCACTTCTTGGTGAGCCTGTCCTCGGTGAAGTCGAAGACGGAGACCGTTCCCTCGCCCCGGTTGGAGACGTACATCTCGCGGGAGTCGCGGCCGACGTACAGGCCGTGGGTGCCCTTGCCCGTGGGCAGGAGCTTCGGTTCGTCGAAGGAGTCGCCGTCCAGGACCCACATGCCGTGGGCCATCATGTCGGCGATGTAGAAGCGCCTGCCGTCCGGGGAGATCTTCACGTCCTGCGGCATGGCCCCCTCGAACGGCAACTTCTGCTGCCCGATGACCTTCATCCGCGCGGTGTCGACCTTCAGCAGCTCGCCGCTGAACTCGCACGAGACGATGAAGTACGTGCCGTCGAGGGAGAAGTCGGCGTGGTTGACGCCGTAACAGCTGACCGGCTCGGTCCTGACCCGCTTCATGGTGTGCGGGTCGCGGAAGACGAGTTCGCGGTCGAGGGAGGCCATGACGACGGCGTACTTCCCGTCGGGCGTGAAGTACAGGTTGTAGGGGTCGTGCACCTCGACCGGCTCGCCCGCCTTCCCCGTCGCCGGGTCGATGGGGGTGAGGGTGTGGCCCCGGTTGTTGTTGACCCACAGGGTCTTCAGGTCCCAGGAGGGCACCACGTGCTGGGGCTGGCGGCCCACCGGGATCGTCTCGATGATCTCGTACGTCTCCGGGTCGATCACGGTGACGGTGTCGGACTCGCTGTTGGGGACGTAGACCCGGGACGGGAAGTCCTTGACCACCGGGGACAGCCGGTTCGGGCGGTCGGCGGCGTAGACGTCCTTGGGGTCCAGCACGGGCGGCATGCCGCGCAGACCCCGGACCACCGTCCGCTGTCTCTTCTTCCGCTCGGCCGCCTCGGCTTCGGCGGCGGCCCGGTCGGCCCGGATCCGCTGATCCTGCTCGGTGGGCCCGGTCCCGGCGCCGCACGCGGCCACGGCGGCGAGAACGGCGGCCGCGAGAAGGGCGCGCTGCACGAGGTTGCGCTGCATGAGGGAGGTGCGGGGCGTGGTCACGCGACCTTTATAGGGAGGTCCGGCGGGAATTCCGGCGATTGGCCCGATCGGCGGAGATGCGCGTGGCGGGTGCCGTCGGTCGCCGTGACCGTCCGCGTCGTCACCGGTCGGCGACGCGCATCTCGAACCACGTCGTCTTCCCGCGCGGCAGCAGATCGACCCCCCAGCGGTCCGAGAGCTTGTCCACCAGGAACAGGCCCCGCCCGCTGAGGTCCGTCTCCTGTACCGGCATCAGACAGGGCAGTCCGCGCGAGGGATCGCGGACCTCGATACGGATCCAGCCCGGCCGGCGGCGCATGCGGAGCCCGAAGACACGGGCGCCGGTGTGCCGTACGGCGTTGCCGACGAGTTCGGAGACGAGCAGGACCGCGTCCTCGGTCATCTTCGGCGAGAGCCGCCACTGGCGCAGAACGACGACCTGGGCGAGCCTGCGGGCCGTGGCCGCGGACTCGGGACGGGACGGCAGAGGTACCTCCGCCTCGGTCGGGTTGCCGAACAACTCCAGTGCCTTCTGCGCCCGTTCGTCCTCGATCGCAGGTGACCAACGCGCCGCGGTCGCACTCCCGTGCCGCCGCGGCTGTTCGATACCCTCCAGCCCCGCCATGCCCCCATCATGGCCGCCCCGCGCCCCTTCCGGGGCCGTTCCGCAGGAATACAACCCCCGGAACCAACCATTCCGGGACTTTCGGATGACATATGCCAGAGGCAGCAAGTCGCCTACGAGAGCCCGTCCGACCTGCGTGAACGGTCTGAACTTCGGTCAACGACACGAGCCTTGGGCAAGGCTCTCTTAAGGCTGCCTTAAGGCTCGGACAGACCGCTCCTTCGGGGGACGCGGGCCATACATCGCGTCAACCGCGAGCCCGTCGGCGGAACTTGTGGGGCCGGATTCCGACACGTCCCCGGCACGTCCTCCGGCCCTTCGCCCCACCCCGGCCCCCGCGCTCAGACGAACTTCGCCTTGCCCGGCCCCTCCTCCACGAAGCTCCGCATCCCGCGCTCCCGGTCCTCCGTGGCGAACAGCCCCGCGAACCAGTTCCGCTCGATGGCGAGTCCGGTCTCCAGGTCGGTCTCCAGACCCGCGTCGATCGACTCCTTGGCGGCCCGCAGCGCGATGGCCGGCCCCTTCGCCAGCCGGGCGGCCCACTCGTGCGCGGCGGTGTACACCTCGTCGGCCGGGACGACCCGGTCGACCAGGCCGAGCGTGAGGGCCTCGTCCGCCTTGACCATCCGGCCGGTGAAGATGAGGTCCTTGGCCTTGGAGGGACCGATGAGCCGGGCGAGCCGCTGGGTGCCGCCCGCGCCCGGGATCACGCCGAGCAGGATCTCCGGCTGGCCGAGCTTGGCGTTCTCCCCGGCGATCCGGTAGTCCGCGCACAGCGCCAGCTCACAACCGCCGCCCAGCGCGTAGCCGGTGACGGCCGCGACGACCGGCTTGGGGATGCGGGCCACGGCGCTGAAGGAGTCCTGCAGGTCACGGGACCTCGCGACCATCGCCGCGTGGTCCATGTCCTGCATCTCCTTGATGTCGGCGCCGGCCGCGAAGACCTTCTCCCCGCCGTAGATCACCACCGCGCGGACGTCGTCGCGGCGCGTGGCCTCCTCGGCGAGTTCCTTGAGGCGGTCCTGGGTGGCGACGTCCAGGGCGTTCATGGGCGGCCGGTCGAGGCGGATGGTGCCGACGCCCTCGGCGACTTCGAGATGCACAGTCATGAGGGCAGGTTAACGGCGCCTAACGGCAACGGCCCCGGTGCCGTGCATCACACCGGGGCCGTGCGGAGGGGGTCGGGGCTCTCAGGCGCGGGCGCCTACGCCTTCCACTTGTCCCAGTCCATGTTCCAGCCGTTGTAGCCGTTGTCCGGGTCCACGATCCGGTCGTTGGAGTTCTTCACGACCACGACGTCACCGACCATGGAGTGGTCGAAGAACCAGGCGCCCGGCGCCTTGCGGTCGTAGCCGCCGCGGGTGTCGCGCAGGCCGATGCAGCCGTGGCTGGCGTTGCTGTTGCCGAAGACGCCGCCGGCCCAGTAGTTGCCGTGGATGAAGGTGCCCGAGTTGGTCAGGCGCATCGCGTCCGGCACGTCCTTGATGTCGTACTCGCCGCCGTAGCCGACCGTCTCGCCGTTCATCCGGGTCACACGCAGGCGCTCGCTGATGACCATCTGGCCGTTCCAGGTCTCCATGCCCGGCTGACCGGTGGTGACCGGGATGGTCTTGATGACCTTGCCGTCGCGCTTCACCTTCATCGTGAGCTTCTTGACGTCGACCACGGAGACCTGGCTGCGGCCGATGGTGAAGGAGACCTTCTTGCTCTGCTCGCCGTAGACGCCCTCGCGGCCCTCGACACCGTCGAGGTTGAGGTCGACGGTGACCTTCGTGCCGGCCTTCCAGTACTTCTCCGGGCGGAAGTCGAGGCGGTCGTTGCCGAACCAGTGGCCCTCGACGTCGACGGGCGGCTCGGTCTTGATGGTGATGGCCTTCTCGACGTCCTCGGGGGCCGTGATGCCCCGCGTGAAGCGGATCGAGAACGGCATGCCGACGCCGACCTTCGAGCCGTCCTCGGGGGTGAAGATGCCGACGAAGGTGTTCTTCGGGGTCAGTGTGGTGAAGGACGAGTCCTCGGCCGCCTCACGCCCCTCGGAGTCCTTGGCGACGGCGTGCACCTTGTACTCGGTGGCCGAGTTGAGGTGGGTCGACGGCGTCCAGCTGGCGCCGTCGCCGGATATCTCACCGGCGATCTTGTCGCCCTTGTCGTTCTCGACCGTGACCTCGGACAGCTTGCCCTTGGTGGCGTTCACCTTGAGCGCGCCGCTGGTGGCCACGGAGTCGGCGCCGTTCTTCGGCGCGATGGAGACCACGGCCTCCGATGCCTTGGTGGCCGCCTTGTCGGACGTGGTCCGGTCGGAGCCCTTCCCCTTGTCGCCGTCGGAGCCGGTGTCCGAACCCCCGCCCCCGCCGCACGCGGTGACCGCGAGCAGCATCAGGACCGGCAGCATCGCCAGGGCCCCCTTGCGCCGCCGCGTCCGCGCGCCAACCGACGCCCCCGATATCGGTCGCCCGTTCAACTCTCTGTTCTCCCCTCGCACGGCCTGATCAGGCCCGCACCCCTACGCGCAGAGCGCGCGTACGCTCGTACATTAACCAGATGATCGGGATGAATTGGCCTCGGTGTATGTCACCGTTCAGTCCCAACTTCAATGATCACGCGCGTACCCCCATGCCGCCCATGTCCGTGCTTTGTCCGTCTACTTCACCGCGGCACCCGCTTTCCATTCCTTCCACCCCATGTTCCATCCTCCGAGGCCATTGTCCGGAGAGACCTTTTTGTCAGTGCTGTTGACGACCTCGACGACGTCCCCGACGAGGCTGCGGTCGAAGAACCAGCCCGCCGGCGTGCCGGAATCGCCGCCCTTCACATCGCGCAGGCCCACACAGCCGTGGCTGACGTTGGCCCTGCCGAAGGCGTCCGGCGCCCAGTAGTTGCCGTGCAGGAAGGTGCCCGAGGTGGTGAGGCGCATGGCGTGCGGGACGTCCGGGATGTCGTACTCGCCCTTGCCGTCGGCCTTGCGGAAGCCGACGGTGGCGCCGTTCATCCGGGTCACCTCCAGCATCTCGGTGACGACCATCTTCCCGTTGTACGTCGTCGTCCTCGGCGCCCCGGCGGTGATGGGGAGGGTGGCGAGCACGCCGTCGCCGCGTTCCACGCGCATGGTGTGCCGCGCCGCGTCGACCACGCTCACCTGATGCCGGCCGACGGTGAAGGAGAACGTCCTGTGCTGCTGGCCGTAGACGCCGGGCGCGCCCTCGACGTCCCGCAGCCGCAGGCCGACGGTGACGCGGGTGCCGGGCTTCCAGTACGTCTCGGGACGGAAGTCGAGGCGCCCGGCGCCGAACCAGTGCGGGCGGACCTCGACGGGCGGTTCGGCGGTCACGTCGACGGCGCGTTCGACGGCCGCGCGGTCCTCGATCTCCCGGTTGAACTCCAGGGAGACGATCATGCCGGTGCCGACGGTGGCCCGGTTCTCGGGAGTGACGTAGGCGATGAAGCGCTCGTCGGGGACGTACGTCGTGAAGGTGACGTGCCGGGCCGAGCGGCGGCCGTGGCCGTCGAGGGCGACCGCGTCGACGGTGTACCGGGCGGCCAGCGCGAGCCTCGGTGAGCCGGTGGGGCGCCAGGTCAGTCCGTCGGCGGACATACGGCCCGGCACGGGTGACTCCTGCGCGTCCTGCGACTTCACCACCTTGACGGACTCCAGGCGCCCGCTGGGCACCCGTACTTCGAAGCGTTGCTCCGGGCGCACGCCCTTGCTGCCGTCCTCCGGAGTGACCCGGATCGTGTCGTCGGGTGCCTTTCCGCTGGTCAGCGGCGTTCCGGTGGTGCATCCGGCGGCCCCGGCCAGCAGGGCCGCCCAGGTGAGCGCGGCGGCCAGGGCGGCCGCGGCGCGGCGCGCGTGCGTCTGTGCGTGGTTCACGTGCGGCCCAACGACGGCGCACGCCCCCGGGAAACGTGAGTGCGAGGCGTGCTCTGGGCAGAACACTTGGGAGGACGACGTGATGGGGAGCGGTGCGGGGACAGCCGGCTCCCCTTCCCGTCGCCCACCGAGCCGCGGGAGGCCTGAGGTGTCGAGCGCAGCCGAGCAGGAGGAAGTGCGGGAGGACGTACGGGGGACGCGCGCCGTGCCGGCCGCGCGTCCGGCCGTGGTGCTGAACGGAGGTCGGCGCGAGGAGCCCTCGCCCGGGACGAGGCCCGTGTGGCCGGGGGCGTCGACGCCGCTCGGCGCGCGGTTCCGGGTGGGCCCCGACGGGGTCGCGGGCACCAACTTCGCGTTGTGGGCAGGCGGGGCGGAGGCCGTCGAGCTGTGTCTGTTCTCCGCGGCGGGCGAGGAGACCCGGCTGCGGCTGACGGAGCTGACCCACGAGATCTGGCACGGCTTCGTGCCCGGTGTCCTGCCCGGACAGCGGTACGGCTACCGCGTGCACGGCCGCTGGGACCCGTGGACCGGCGCCCGCTGGAATCCGGCGAAGCTCCTCCTCGACCCGTACGCGCGTGCGGTGGACGGCGAGTTCGGTCTGCCGCCGGAGGTGTACGCGCACGTCCGGGACTGGCCCGAGCAGCATGTCGCCGACACCGTGCGCGACGAGCGGGACTCGGCGCCGCACGTCCCGAAGGGTGTCGTCGTCCACGACGACGCCCCCGACGACGAGTGGGTCGACGACCGCCGTCCGAAGACCCCGTGGGCGGACTCCGTCATCTACGAGCTGCACGTACGCGGCTTCACCATGACCCACCCGGACATCCCCGAGGAGCTGCGCGGCACGTACGCGGGTCTCGCGCACCCCGCCGCCATCGAGCACCTGGTGAAGCTGGGGGTGACGGCGGTGGAGCTGCTGCCCGTGCACCAGTTCGCCCACGAGGACCATCTGCTGCGCCGGGGCATGCGCAACTACTGGGGCTACAACTCGGTGGGCTACTTCGCCCCGCACGCGGCGTACGCCTCGTCGGGCACGGCCGGGCAGCAGGTCGGGGAGTTCCGGCGGATGGTGCGGGCCCTGCACGCCGCCGGCATCGAGGTCGTCCTCGACGTGGTCTACAACCACACGGCCGAGGCCGACGAGCGCGGCCCGAGCCTGTCGCTGCGCGGCATCGACAACCGGGGCTACTACCGCCTGCAGAGCGACGCGCGGCGCTACGCCGACTACACGGGCTGCGGGAACACGCTGCACGTGGTCCAGCCGCACGTCCTGCGTCTGATCACCGACTCGCTGCGGTACTGGGTGACGGAGATGGGGGTGGACGGCTTCCGTTTCGATCTGGCGGCGGCCCTCGCCCGCTCCATGCACGACGTCGACATGCTCTCCCCGTTCCTCGCCGTCATCGCCCAGGACCCGGTCCTGCGGCGGGTGAAGCTGATCGCCGAGCCGTGGGACGTGGGCTCGGGCGGCTACCAGGTCGGCGCCTTCCCGCCCCTGTGGACGGAGTGGAACGACCGCTACCGGGGCGCGGTACGGGACTTCTGGCGGGGCGCGCTGCCGGACGTACGGGATCTCGGCTACCGCCTGTCGGGGTCGAGCGACCTGTACGCGTGGGGCGGTCGCCGGCCCTACGCCTCGGTCAACTTCATCACCGCGCACGACGGTTTCACGCTGCGCGACCTGGTGTCGTACGAGCGCAAGCACAACGAGGCGAACGGGGAGGGGAACCGGGACGGCTCGGACGACAACCGGTCCTGGAACTGCGGCACCGAGGGCGAGACGGACGACGAGGGCGTACGGGCGCTCAGGCGACGGCAGTTGCGCAACCTGCTGACGACGCTGCTGCTGTCCACGGGCGTGCCGATGCTGGTCGCCGGTGACGAACTGGGCCGCACGCAGGGGGGCAACAACAACGCCTACTGCCAGGACAACGAGATCAGCTGGGTCGACTGGGGTCTGTTGGAGGACCCGGCCTGGAAGGGCCTCTTCGAGCTGACGGCCCGGCTGATCGCGTTGCGGCACGCGCATCCGGTGCTGCGCCGGCGGGCGTTCTTCTCCGGCCGCGCCCACTCGGCGGACGGGCTGCGGGACCTGGCGTGGTTCACGGCCCGCGGCACGGAGATGACCGAACGGGACTGGTACGCGCCGGCCGCGACCCTCGGTATGTACCTCTCCGGCCGTGACATCCCCGGCCGCGACGCCCGGGGGGCCCCGATCCTCGACGACAGCTTCCTCGCCGTCCTGCACGCCGGTGACTCCCCGGTGGACTTCGTCCTGCCGGGGACGCCGTGGGCGGCTCGGTACGAGGTGGTGGTCGACACCTCGCGGGAGGAGCAGGGGGAGCCGGTGGGGGTGGTGCACGAGGCGGGGGCGGAGGTGGTCGTCCCGGCGCGGTGTGTGCTGCTGCTGCGGGTGCTGGGGTGAGCGGTCCGGTGCCCCGCGTCAGCCGAGGATGCCCCGTTCGTAGGCGGTGGCCACCGCGGCGGCCCGGTCCTTGGCCCCCAGCTTGGCGTAGAGATGGGTGAGATGGGTCTTGACCGTCGCCTCGCTGATGAAGAGTTCACGGGCGATCTCACGGTTGGCGGTGCCCCTGGCCACCAGGGCCAGGACTTCGCGCTCGCGGGCGGAGAGGGGTTCGTTGCCGGGGGTGCGCGGGGTGCGGACGGCCGTGACCAGACGGGAGGCGACGGCCGGGGAGAGCACGGTGCGCCCCTCGGCCGCCGCGCGGACCGCGGTGAACAGCTCCTCGCGCGGGGCGTCTTTGAGGAGATAGCCCGTCGCGCCCGCCTCGATGGCCGGGAGGGTGTCGGAGTCGGTGTCGTAGGTGGTGAGGACGAGGACCTTCGCACGGGCGGCGCGGCGGGTCAGTTCCCGGATGGCGTCCACTCCCCCGCCGCCCGGCATCCGCAGGTCCATCAGGACGACGTCCGGGTCCAGGGCGGCGGTCAGGCCGACCGCCTCCGCCCCGTTCGCCGCCTCGCCGAGGACGCGGAAACCGGGCGCGGACTCGAACATGCCGCGCAGACCGTCCCGTACGACGGGATGGTCGTCGACGATCAGCAGGGAGACGGGCTGATGCGGATGCGGATGCGGATGCGGATGCGGATGCGGATGCGGATGCGGATGCGGATGCGGATGCGGATACGCCTCTTCAGTCATGGCGGACCAACGGTACGCGAGCCGACAGGGCCGTGCCGTGGTCCGGTTCGGACTCGACGGTGAGGGTGCCGGCGATGCGTTCGGCGGGGACCCGCATGCCGTCGAGGCCGAAACCGCCGGTACGGGTGCGCGCGGGGAGGGAGAGCGGGTCGAAGCCGCGGCCGTCGTCGCGGATGTCGAGGATGACCTCCTCGCCGAGGAAGGTGAGGGTGACACCGACGCGGCCGGCGTGGGCGTGCCGGGCCGTGTTCGACAGGGCTTCCTGGGCGATGCGCAGGAGTGTCGCCGAGACCTCCTCGTGGAGGGGCTCGACCCGCCCGGTGGCCGTGAACTCGGCGCGTGTACCGGTCCGTTCGGCCCACTCCGCGACCGTCTTCTTCAGGGCCTCGGGCAGGCCGTCGTGCTCCAGGGCGACCGGGGCGAGGTTGTGCACGGACCGGCGGGCCTCGCCGAGGCTGTGGCGGGCCAGGTCGCCGGCGCGGGCGAGGTGGGTGCGGGCGGTGTCCGGGTCGGGGGCGTTCGCGACGACCTGGAGCTGGGCGATGATGCCGGTAAGGCCCTGGGCGATGGTGTCGTGGATCTCGGCGGCCAGCCGACGGCGTTCGTCGGCGACCCCGGCCTCCCGTGCCTGGACGAGGAGCTGGGCGTGCAGGGCGGCGTTCTCGTCGAGTGCCTGGTGCAGGGCGGTGTTGGTGCGTTCGAGTTCGGCGATGGTCGCGGTGCGCTCGCGGGCCCGCTGTTCCTCCTGTTCGGTGAGATGGGCGACCACCAGCTGCAGGCCGGAGTTGGCGGCCAGCAGGGCGGCGAAGACGATCCAGTGGGCCACACCCCTCGGTGGCAGCCCACTGGACTGCGCGCCCGCCACGGTGACCGCGCTGGCGAACAGCCCGAGCCGGCGCCACCTGCCCGGGATCAGCTCGTCGGCGTCCATGTAGCCGGTGGCGGCGTAGAAGGCGAAGAAGGGGTTGATCCAGGTCAGGGCGAAGGCGAAGACCCAGCGGACGACGTAGTAGACCGTCCCGGCCCGGGACGGGGTCCGGCAGCGGCGGTCGGTCCGGCGGGGGCGGGTGAGATGCCACCACACCTGCAGCAGGACGGCGGCGGCGATCAGGGCCCCGGCGACGTACCACTCGGTGGCATCGACGATCAACTCGCTGGTGGCGAGGGCGAGGACGGTGCTGACACCGAGCAGCCCGTAGGGCCCCCAGGTGTGGAACTGGTCCCATCGCCGTTCGATGAGCTGGTCCTCGGCGGTCATCTCCCCAGTCTGCACGGCTGCGCGCCTACTCCCACCGGAACCAGCGCGAGGCGGCGAACGTGAGCAGCGTCGTCCACAGGGCGAGGACGCCCAGGTGGTCCCAGCCGGGCCAGTCGCCCGCCGCCGCCTCGTTCAGGGCCTGCGCGGCGGCGCCGAACGGGGTGTAGCCGACGCACCGGGCCAGTACGTCGGGCATGGTCTGCACCGGCATCCACACGCCCGCGCAGAACATCGCCGGGAAGAACACGGCGGAGCCGATCGCCGCCGAGATCCTTGCGGTGCGGGACAGCGCGGAGATCACGGCGCCCAGCGCGAGGGCCGCGAGGACGGCCAGGAGCAGGGCGAGCGCGTAGCCGAAGGGCTGCTCGGGCAGCCGTACGTCGAAGGCGAGACGGCCGACCGTGAGGACGAGCAGCGCCGAGAGCAGGGCTCCGCCCCCGTAGAGGACCATCTGGGCGGACAGCAGGGCGGCGGGCCGGACCGGGGTCGTGGACATCCGGCGCAGCACACCGCGTTCGCGGTAGCCGGTGAGGGTCTGCGGCATGGCCTGCAGACCGCCGACGATCAGGCCGAGCAGCACGGTCACGGGGACGTAGCCGTCGACCGGGCGCAGTCCGCCGAAGTCCGGGTCGGCCTCGCGGAGGGACGGGATCGAGCCGAGGATCACCAGCAGGAGGGTGGGGAACCCCAGCATCCAGAAGAGACTGCCGGGTTCCCGGCGGATAAGGCGGGCCTCGCTCCCCAGTACGGCGGTGTTGACGAGGGTGGTGCTCATACGGCTGCCTCCTTGGCGCCGGCGCCCGTGTCGGCCTTCGCGCCGGTACGCGTGCCGGGCTTCGTGCCGACCTTCGGGCCGGTCTTCGCGGCGGTCTTCGCGGCGGTCTTCGTCAGGTCGAGGAACGCGTCGTCCAACGTGGCGTCGGCGACGCGAAGTTGGTGGGCGGTGATGTGCGTGCGGGCGAGGAGGGTGAGCACGGCGTTCACGGTCTCGTCGGTGCCGGAGAGGGTGAGCCGGCCGTCCCTGTGCTCGATCGCCGCGAGCCCGGGGAGCGTGTTCAGGTCACGGTCGTCCAGCGGGGCGGAGGGCGTGAAGCTGATGACCGTGGCGCCCGCCGAGCGCCGGACGAGACCGGCCGGGGTGTCCAGGGCGGCGATCCGCCCCTGGTCGATCACCGCGATCCGGTCGCACAGCCGCTGCGCCTCCTCCATGAAGTGGGTGACGAGGAGGACCGTCATCCCGCCCGCGCGGATGTCCTCGATCAGCTCCCAGGTGTCCCGGCGGGCGCGCGGGTCCAGGCCGGTGGTCAGCTCGTCCAGGACGACGATCCGGGGGTTGCCGATGAGTGCGAGCGCGATGAACAGCCGCTGTTTCTGCCCGCCGGAGAGCTTGGCGAACCGGGTGGTGAGCCGGGCGGTCAGGCCGAGGCGTTCGGCCAGGGGCCGCCAGTTGGCCGGGTCGGGGTAGAAGGAGGCGTACAGCTCCAGCGCCTCACGGACGGTGAGCTTGGCCTGCAGCTCGCTCTCCTGGAGCTGCGCGCCGAGCACCCGGCGGGTGGCCTCGTGCTCGGCGACGGGGTCGAGGCCGGCGATCCGGACCCGGCCCGCGTCGGGCACCCGGAGGCCCTCGACGCATTCGACGGTGGTGGTCTTGCCGGCGCCGTTGGGGCCGAGGATCCCGAAGATCTCGCCCTCCGCGACGCTGAAGGAGACACCGTCGACGACGTTGCGGCCGCCGTAGGCCTTGGTCAGGCCGGTGACCTCGATGACGGATGTGGACGACGTGTGTGGCATGTGTCGAGAATCCCGGCCGCGCGCGGGTGCGCGCATCGGCCATCCCGCTCGAACGGGCATCAGCCGATCGGTCGATGTGCCGGTACGACCTCGCCGGTCTCCCCGTACGCGTCCGTGGCGGCGAGGGGTCGTAGGACTCACGGCCGAGGGCGGTCCGGCCAAAACTCGGTGGGCGTTGTCAGTGGCGGTCCGTAGGCTCGCTGCTGATGGCCACGACACGTGCAACCCCCGAGGAACCCGACCGGACCCTGGAACCCGAGACGGCCACCGAGCGCGAGGACCCCGAGCGGGCCGGGGCGCCCGAGAAGGCCGAGGGGCGGTCCGCCGTACGCACGCTGCTGCGGTTGTGGCCGTATGTGCGGCCCGTGCGGGCGCGGCTGTCCGTGGCCGCGCTCGTCGCGATAGTCGCCTCCTGCGTGGGCCTGTTCATCCCGCTGGTGCTGAAGTGGATGGTCGACGGGCCGGTCGCGGACCGGGACCCGGCGGGTGTGTGGCTCGGGGCCCTGTACCTGCTGCTGCTCGGTCTGGCCGAGGCGCTGCTGTTCGGGTTGCGGCGCTGGCTGGTGGCGCGGCCCCTGGCCGGGGTCGAGGCGTCGATGCGCGCGGATCTCTACCGTCATCTGCAGCGTCTGCCGGTCGCGTTCCACGACCGCTGGGCCTCCGGGCAGCTGCTCTCGCGCGGCACGACGGATCTGATGCTGCTGCGGATGTTCCTCGCCTTCCCGCTGACGTTCCTGCTGGTCAACGCGGTGACCATCGTGGTCGGCGTCATCATCATGCTGGTCCAGGACTGGACGCTCGGGCTGGTCATCCTGGGTCCGGCGATTCCCGTGATGGTCACCTGCGTGGTCTTCGAGCGGAAGTACGCCAAGGTCGCGCGCCTCGCCCAGGACCAGGTGGGCGACCTGACCACGGTCGTCGAGGAGAGCGTCCTCGGGATCCGCATCATCAAGGGGTTCGGGCGCCATCGCAGCCAGGCCCTGGCCTTCCGGGAGCTGTCCCGGACCCTGCGCGGCACCGAGCTGCGCAAGGCCCGCCTGCTGTCGGTGATCTGGGGCGTCATCATCACGCTCCCCGAGCTGGCGATCGGCGCGGCCCTCGTCCTCGGTGTCGTCCAGGTCGCGGACGGCGTCCTGTCGGCGGGCACGCTGGTGGCGTTCCTGTCGACCGCCCTCGCGCTGCGCTGGCCCGTCGACTCGATCGGCTTCCTGCTGGCGATGAGCCAGGAGGCGGCGACGGCGACGGAGCGGTATTTCGAGGTGATGGACGAGGAGCCGGAGTCGTCGGCCGAGACCGAGACCGAAGCCGAGGCCAAGGCCGCGATGCCGGCTTCCGCGGAGGCCGACATCGCTGTCACCGCGGGGACGGCTGCCGTCGTTGGCGCGGCTGTGGGTGCCGGGACGGCTGCCGTCGCGGCAACGCCCGCCGAGGCGGGCCCCGCAGCCACCACCAGGACGGCTGCCGTCGCGGGCGCCGCAGCCACCACTGGTACGGCGTTCACCTCGGCCGCCCCCGGCCCCGACACCACCGCGGGCGGGTCCGCCGGGTCCTTGGACCGCGGGCTGCGGTTCCACCACGTCACCTTCCGGTATCCCGACGCCGCGCCCGGCACCGCCCCGACCCTCGACCGGGTCGACCTCCACATCCGCCCCGGCGAGTCGATGGCCCTGGTCGGCGCCACCGGCTCCGGCAAGACCACGCTCACCGCGCTCGTCCCGCGCCTCCACGAGGTCACCTCCGGTCGCATCACGCTGGACGGCGAGGACATCACCGGGATGCCGCGGGAGGAACTGCGCGCGAAGGTGGCCGTCGCCTTCGAGGAGCCCACCCTCTTCTCGGCGACCGTCGGTGAGAACGTCCTGATGGGCGCCCCGCCGGACGCGGGCGAGGCCGAGCTGGACCGCGCCCTGGCCATCGCCCAGGCGGAGTTCGCGCACGCGCTCCCCCAGGGCACCGCCACCCAGGTCGGCGAGCAGGGCCTCAGCCTCTCGGGCGGCCAGCGGCAGCGCCTCGCGCTGGCGCGGGCGGTGGTCGGCCGCCCTCGCTTCCTCGTGCTGGACGACCCGCTGTCGGCGCTCGACGTGCACACGGAGGCCGCTGTGGAGGCCGCGCTGCGCCGCGTACTCGCGGAGACGACCGCGCTGATCGTGGCGCACCGCCCCTCGACGGTGCTGCTCGCCGACCGCGTGGCCCTGCTCTCCGGCGGCCGGGTCGCCGCCGTGGGCACCCATCAGGAACTGCTGCGCACGAACGCGGAGTACGCCCATCTGATGTCCGGAACCGAGGGGGACGAGCGATGACGGCGCCCATGACCACCGCGCCGGACAAGGAGCCGAACGAGGAGCCGGAGGGCACGCAGGAGCCGGAGGGCACCGCCGTCAAGGCCACCTCCCTGGAGAAGCCCCTGGGGAAGCCGTCCGGCGGCGACCGGCTCGCCGGCCCCCGCGAGGCGTCCGCCGACGACCCGTTCGACCACGACGACCTGCCCACTCCCCCGGGCGCCACCCTCGCCCTGCTGCGCTCCCTGCTCGCGCCGATGCGGACGCGCGTGGTCATGGCGAGCGTGCTGCTCCTGCTCCAGCAGGCGGCGGTGCAGGCGGGCCCGCTGCTGGTGGCATACGCCATCGACAGTGCCGTACCGGCGCTCAGGGACGGCCGGCACGGGCCGCTGATCGCGGTGGCGGCCGGGTATCTGGCGTGCGCGCTGGCGGCCGGCGGGTTGCAGTTCGCGTTCATCGGGGCGTCCGCGCGGGTCAACCAGGACGTACTGCTGGATCTGCGCGGCCGGATCTTCCGCCACGCGCAGGCCCTGAGCATCGACTTTCACGAGCGGTACACCTCGGGCCGGCTCATCTCCCGCTCCACCACGGACGTGGAGTCGCTGCGCGAACTGCTCGACGAGGGCCTGCAGGAACTCATCGGCGTGATCCTCGCCTTCGTCTACATCTCGGCGATGCTGCTCTGGCTGGACCTGGGGCTGGGCGCGGCGGCGCTGGCGTCGTTCGTGCCGCTGTACGGGTTCGTGCGGATGTACCGGCGGCGCGCGGCGAGCGTGTACACGGCCCGGTCCACCGCGATCGCCGCGGTGATCGTGAAATTCGCCGAGACGATGAACGGCATCCGGCCGGTGCGGGCGTTCCGCCGCGAGGCGGCGAACGACTCGGAGTTCGCCGCCCTGAACGGGATCCACGAGCGCAGGAACGGCGACGCGATCCTGGAGATGGCCCGCTATGTGGTCTGCTCCCGTGTCGTCGCCAACATCACGGTCGCGGCGATCGTGCTGTGGGGCGCCTACCGGGTGGCCTCGCAGACGCTGGCGCTGGGTGTGCTGGCGGCGGCCGTGCTGTATCTGCGGCGGCTGTACGACCCGATCGACCGGCTCGGCATGTTCCTCAACTCGTACCAGTCGGCGGCGGCCTCGCTGGAGAAGATCGCCGGTCTGCTGGCCCAGGCCCCGTCGGTGCCCGAGCCCGCCGAGCCGAAGGAGCTGCCGGCCGCGGCCCGCGAACTGCCGGGCCGCGAGGTCGTGTTCGACGACGTGCGGTTCGCCTACCGCACCGGCGGCGAGATCCTGCCCCGCTTCGACCTCACGCTCGCGGCGGGCAGCACGGTGGCGGTGGTCGGGTCCACCGGCGCCGGCAAGTCGACCCTCGCCAAGCTGGTCGCCCGGTTCTACGACCCCTCGTCCGGGCGGGTCCTCCTCGACGGCGTCGACCTGCGTGACCTCTCGGTGCCCGAGCTGCGGCGCGGGGTGATCATGGTGACGCAGGAGTCGTTCCTGTTCTCCGGCACGGTCGCCGAGAACATCTCCCTCGGCCGCCCCGACGCCGGCCGCGAGGACATCGAGCGGGCGGCCAAGGCCATCGGCGCCCATGACTTCATCGCCGCCCTGCCCGACGGCTACGACACCGACGTACGCAAGCGCGGTGGCCGCATCTCCGCCGGCCAGCGCCAACTCGTGGCGTTCGCACGGGCGTTGCTGGCCGATCCGGCCGTCCTCATCCTGGACGAGGCGACCAGCTCGCTCGACGTCCCGGGCGAGCGGGCGGTCCAGCGGGCCATGTCCACGGTCCTGCGCGGCCGTACGGCCGTGGTGATCGCCCACCGTCTGTCCACGGTCGAGATCGCCGACCGCGTCCTGGTGATGGAGCACGGCCGGATCGTGGAGGACGGCACCCCGGCGGACCTGATCGCGGGTACGGGCAGGTTCGCGGACCTGCACCGGGCGTGGCGCGACAGCCTCGCGTAGCGGAGCCGGGACAGCTCACCCAGCCAGCAGACCCACACACGGAATCGGGGGCCGATGATCAACGCGTACGAGGACCCCGGCACGCCCGACTGCCGAAGCGGCGCCCGGTATCTGTGGTGGCTGGTCCGGCAGCAGGCCGGCCGGTCCGCACTCGGCTCGCTCATCTCCTGCGTGTGGATGGTGCTGCTCGCGGCCACGCCGTATCTGCTCTCCCGCGCGATCGACGAGGGGCTGGAGCCCGGTGATCATGCGGCCCTGGCGGGCTGGACGGCCGCGCTGTTCGGCGTGGGCGCCTTCAACGCCTGGCTGAGCATCATGCGCCACCGCACGATGACCCGGGTCCGGATGGACGCCCACTTCCGCACGGTGAAGGTCGTGATGGCGCACGCGGTCCGGCTGGGTGCGGCGCTGCCGCGCCGGGTCGGCGCCGGGGAGGTCGTGACGATCGGCGTGGGAGACGTCCAGACGATCTCCTCCTCGCTGACGGTCATCGGGCCGGGGGCCGGTGCCTTCGCCGCGTATCTGGTGGTCGCGGGGCTGCTGGTGTCGGTCTCCCTGCCGATCGCCGGGGTGGTGCTGCTGGGGATGCCGCTGATCGCCGTGATCGTGGGCCCGATGATGCGGCGGCTGCAGGGCACCGAGACGGAGTACCGGGAGCGGCAGGGCGTGCTGACCGCGCGGATCGCGGACCTCGCGGGCGGGCTGCGCGTCCTGGGCGGGCTCGGCGGCAAGGGGCTGGTCGCCGACGCGTTCCACCGGGACTCGCAGCGGCTGCGGGCGCAGGGCTACCGGGTGGGCGCGGTGACCAGCTGGATGCAGGCGCTCGGGGTGGGGCTGCCGACCGTCTTCCTCGCGGTGGTGACCTGGCTCGCGGCCCGGCTCGCCGCCCAGGGAGCCATCACGGTCGGCGAGTTGGTGGCGGTCTACGGGTATGTGACCGTGCTGGTGCGGCCGGTGTCGTACTTCGTCTCCTGGGGGTACGAGGTGAGCCGCGGGGTGGTGGCCGCGCGGCGCGTCATCCGGTTCCTGGCCCTGGAGCCGCTGCCGGACCACGGCACCACGGACGCGCCCGCCGAGCCCTCGGCGCTGCACGACCCCGTGTCGGGGGTACGGGTGCCGCCGGGGCGGCTCGTCGCGCTGGCCGCCGACCGCCCGGCCGACGCGGCGGCCGTGGTGGACCGGCTCGGCCGGTACGGGCCAACGGCGGTGACCTGGGGCGGCACGCCGCTCGACGCGATCCCGCTGGCGCAGGTCCGCGCGCGGATCCTGGTGGCCGACCACGAGGCGGACCTGTTCGCGGGCCGGCTGCGCGAGCTGCTCGGCGGGCACGGCGACCTCGACGACGCGACGGCGGCGCGGGCGCTGCGCGCGGCCGTGGCCGAGGACATCGTGCAGGGTCTGGCGGACGGTCTGGACGCCGCGGTCGACGCGCGGGGCCGCAACCTCTCCGGCGGTCAGCGCCAGCGGGTGCGGCTGGCGCGGGCGTTGGTGGCCGATCCCGAGATCCTGCTGGCCGTCGAGCCGACGTCGGCGCTCGACGCCCACACCGAGGCGCGGGTCGCCCAGCGGCTGCGGGGCGCCCGTGCGGGCCGTACGACCCTGGTCACCACCACCTCGCCCCTCGTCCTCGACCACGCGGACACCGTCCTGCACCTGGTCGACGGCAAGGTCGCCGCCCGCGGCACCCACCGCGAACTCCTCGCGGGCGAGCCGGGATACCGGGCGCTGGTGGCGCGGGACGCGGGAGAAGAAGGGGACGCCGACGAGAGCGCTGTCGAGGAGGTCGTACGGTGACCACGGAAACAGCGTCCCCCACCTCGGGCCGGCTGCCGATCGCCGACCGGGCCGCCGTGCGGCGGGCCACCGTACGGCTGGTGCGGGCGGACGGTCGGGCGTTCCTCGCCGTGCTGGGGCTGAACGGGGCGGCGGCCGCGCTGGGGCTGGCCGGGCCGTGGCTGGTGGGCCGGATCATCGACGAGGTGCGCGGCGGGGGCGGTGTCGCGGCGGTGGACCGGCTGGCGGCGGCGATCCTGCTGTGCGCGGGCCTGCAGTTGCTGCTGGCCCGCTGGGCCCGGTACGTGGGGCACCGGTTCGGGGAACGGACGCTGGCGCGGGTGCGCGAGGAGTTCGTGGACCGGACGCTGGCGCTGCCGGCGTCGGTCGTGGAGCGGGCGGGGACCGGTGATCTGACGGCGCGCGGCACGGCGGACGTGGACGCGGTCGGCAGGACGTTGCGGGACGTGGGGCCCGAGCTGCTGATCAGCTCGGTGCAGGCGTTGTTCCTGATCGGCGCGGTGTTCGCGCTGGATCCGCTGCTCGGACTGTGCGCGTTGTCCGGGCTGGGCGGGATCGCGGTGGTGCTGCGCTGGTATCTGCGCCGGGCGCGCACGGGGTATCTCGCGGAGGGCGCGGCCCAGTCCGAGGTCGCGGAGATCGTCGCGTCGACCGCGTCCGGGGCCCGTACGGTCGAGGCGCTGCGGCTGGAGCGCCGCCGGATCACCGCGAGCCGGGACGCGCTGGAGGTGTCCCGGCGGCGCCGGTTCCACACGCTGTTTCTGCGCACGGTCTTCTTCCCCGGTGTGGAGGTCTCGTACTTCGTGCCGCAGGTGCTCGTCCTTCTCCTCGGCGGGGTGCTGCTCGCGCGGGGTTCGGTCAGTCTGGGCGCCGTGGTGTCGGCGGCCCTGTACCTGCAGCAGCTGAGCGGTCCGCTCGACGAGATCCTGATGCGGGTGGAGCTGCTGCAGAGCAGCGGGGCCTCGTTCGCCCGGGTGGAGGGGCTGGCCGGTGCCCCGCGCGCCGCTCGCGCGGACACCCCGGAACCGGCGGACGACCGCATCGACGTGACGGGCGTGCGCTACGCCTACGACCGGGGCGGTGAGGTGCTGCGGGGCGTCGACCTGACGGTCCGCCCCGGCGAACGGCTCGCGGTGGTCGGCCCGTCCGGCGCCGGCAAGACGACCCTGAGCCGCCTGCTGGCGGGCATCGACGCGCCGACCAAGGGCACGGTGACGGTCGGCGGGGTGCCCGTCGTGGACCTCGGTCCCGAACGCCTGCGCCGCCAGGTCGTCCTGGTCACCCAGGAGCACCATGTCTTCCTGGGCACGGTCCGCGACAACCTCCTGATCGCCGAACCGGCAGCCACGGACGCGCAGTTGTGGGCCGCGCTGTCGGCCGTGGGAGCGGACGTCTGGGTGCGCGCGCTCCCCGACGGCCTCGGTACCCGCCTCGGCGAGGGCGGCCGTCGTACGGACGGCCCCCAGGCGCAGCAGCTGGCGCTCGCCCGCGTGGTCCTCGCCGACCCCCACACGCTCATCCTCGACGAGGCCACCGCCCTCCTGGACCCCACCGCGGCCCGCCACACCGAACGCGCGCTCGCCGCCGTCCTGCACGGCCGCACCGTCATCGCCATCGCCCACCGTCTCCACACCGCCCACGACGCGGACCGCGTGGCCGTCATGGAGAACGGTCGGCTCACCGAACTCGGCACGCACGAGGAGCTGGTGGCGGCGAAGGGCGCGTACGCGGCGCTGTGGCGGCGCTGGCACGGGGAGGGGGAGTCCTGACAGGCCGCGGGACCCGTACGAGAATGCCGAACACCCCTATGACGACTTGGAGTTCCCGTCCCGTGATGCCGCCGATGTGTGCCGTCTGCCCTCCCGACCCGCACGGCACCGCTCCGTTCGCGCAGTTCACCCTGGTGTACTTCCGCGCGACCCGGGCCGCCCCCGCGTACGACGAGGGCTGGGTCGGGCACCCGGAGAACGCGGTCTGGTTCTGCGACGCACACGCGCCCCTCGCCGAGCGGCTGAAAGAGTTCACGGCCACCGAGGCGCTGGAGCGTCTCGGATGACGCATGGCGAACAGTTCGTATAGCGAACATGACCAACCGGGCAACGGACGATTTCCGGCCAACTTCTTGACGCGCTCCTGACAGGACCCTCGGTCTCCTGCCACTCTGCCCACAACCGCGACACAGCAACCTCACAAGCAGGTCCGCCGTGCCGCGCGGCACCCCCCACGCATGTGGTTTAAGCGTTCACCAGTTCTCACCTTGTTCTGCCCGGGCGGCCACCAGCCGCCCGGTCTCCCCTGGCCGCGCCGGCCGCGGCCATGCAGAAGGAGTCAGTGTTGAGACGCCAGTCCCACAGACGCACCTCCCACACCGGTAACACTTTCGGCCACAGCGCCCGTCGGCGCGCGGCCGCCGGCGCGCTCGTCGCCGTCACCGCTCTGCTGGCCGCGGCCGTCCAGTCGGGCGCCGCCTCCGCCGCCCCGGAGAAGGCACCGTCGGCGGCGGGCAAGGCCAACCCGGGCGCGCTCTCCATGAAGCTCACCCCCGCCCAGCGGGCCGAGCTGATACGCGAGGCCAACGCGACGAAGGCGGCCACGGCCGAGAAGCTGAACCTCGGCGCCAAGGAGAAGCTCGTCGTCCGTGACGTGGTCAAGGACCGCGACGGCACCGTGCACACGCGGTACGAGCGGACGTACGGCGGCCTCCCGGTCCTCGGCGGCGACCTCGTGGTCAAGACCTCGAAGGCGGGCGCCACCCAGGGCATCGTCAAGGCCACCAAGGCGAAGATCGCGGTGTCGTCGCTGACGCCCACCGTGACCAAGGCCAGGGCCGAGAAGCAGGCACTCGGTGCCGCGAAGGCGGAGAAGGCCAAGAGCCCCGAGGTCAACCGCGCGCCCCGCAAGGTCGTCTGGGCCGCGAGCGGCAAGCCCGTCCTCGCCTACGAGACGGTCGTCGGCGGCTTCCAGCACGACGGCACCCCGCAGGAGCTGCACGTCGTCACCGACGCCACCAGCGGCGCGAAGCTGTACGAGTGGGAGGCGGTCGAGACCGGCACCGGCAACACGGTGTACAGCGGCTCGGTCACCCTCGGCACCACGCAGTCGGGTTCGACGTTCAACCTCACCGACGGCGCGCGCGGCGGCCACAAGACGTACAACCTCAACCGCGGCACCTCCGGCACCGGGACCCTGTTCTCCGGCCCCGACGACGTCTGGGGCAACGGCGCTCCGTCGAACCTGGAGTCGGCCGGCGCCGACGCCCACTACGGCGCGGCACTGACCTGGGACTACTACAAGAACGTGCACGGCCGCAGCGGCATCCGCGGTGACGGCGTCGGCGCCTACTCGCGTGTGCACTACGGCAACAACTACGTCAACGCGTTCTGGCAGGACGCCTGCTTCTGCATGACGTACGGCGACGGCTCGGGCAACGCCAACCCGCTGACGTCGATCGACGTGGCCGCGCACGAGATGACCCACGGCCTCACGTCCAACACGGCCGGGCTGAACTACTCCGGCGAGTCCGGCGGTCTGAACGAGGCCACCTCGGACATCTTCGGCTCCACGGTGGAGTTCTACGCGGCGAACTCCTCCGACGTCGGTGACTACCTCATCGGCGAGGAGATCAACATCAACGGCAACGGCACGCCGTTGCGTTACATGGACAAGCCGAGCAAGGACGGCTCGTCCAAGGACGCCTGGTACTCGGGCATCGGCTCGATCGACGTGCACTACTCGTCGGGCCCCGCGAACCACTTCTTCTACCTCCTCTCCGAGGGCAGCGGCGCCAAGACCATCAACGGCGTCAACTACGACTCGCCCACCTCGGACGGTCTCCCCGTGACGGGCATCGGCCGCGCCAAGGCGGAGCAGATCTGGTTCAAGGCGCTGACCACGAAGTTCACGTCGACGACCAACTACGCGGCGGCCCGCACCGGCACGCTCGCGGTCGCCGGCGAGCTGTACGGCACCACGTCCGCCGAGTACACGGCGGTGCAGAACGCGTGGGCCGGCATCAACGTGGGCTCGCGTCCCGGCGGTGGCGGGGGCGGCGGTACGTCGTTCGAGAGCACGACCGACGTATCGATTCCGGACAACGGCGCGGCGGTCACCTCGCCGATCACCGTCTCCGGCCGGACCGGCAACGCGCCCTCGAACCTCGCGGTCGCCGTGGACATCGTCCACACCTACATCGGTGACCTCCAGGTCCAGCTGGTCGCCCCCGACGGCACGGCCTACACGCTGAAGGCGTACGGCACCGGCGGCAGCACGGACAACATCAACACCACCTACACCGTGAACGCGTCGTCCGAAGTCGCCAACGGTGTGTGGCAGTTGCGGGTCCAGGACAACGCGGCCCGGGACACCGGCTACATCAACAGCTGGAAGCTGACGTTCCCGTAGGACACGGCACTGCCCTTCGTATACGGGGGCCCGCTGTGAGCCTGACGTGAGAGGGCGCCGCCCCACGGGTTCCAACTCCCCGGGGGCGGCGCCTTCTTTGCCGTTCTCCGAGGGCCGCTTTGCCGCGCCTTGGCCGTGCCTTTGCCGTGGTCGGAGCGGTTTTACATGGCCGCAATATTTCCAGACTGTTGATTTTCGGCCAACATCACCTAGCCCTCCTGACATGTACGCGTCCGTGGTGTCACGCTTCACCCACCCGCCGCACTCGTAACCCAGATACCCGGACGACTCCCCAGGTCGTCCGGCCTCCCCCACCAAGGAGCATGAGTGACTCCGTTCTACGCGCGTCATCAGCGGACCACGCTGGCCATCGCGACCGCCGTCGCCGCCGGTGCGCTGCTGACCACCGCCCTGACCACCGGCGCCACCGCCCAGCCCGCGCCCGTCGCGGACAAGGCCAAGCCGGCCGGTGCCCAGGTCGCGCTCACCCCCGCCGCGCGCACGGCCCTGATCAAGAAGGCGGACGCGGCCACCACCGAGACCGCCGACGAGATAGGTCTCGGCGCCAAGGAGGAACTGGTCGTCCGTGACGTCGTCAAGGACGCCGACGGCACGGTCCACACGCGCTACGAGCGCACCTTCGGCGGCCTCCCGGTCCTCGGCGGCGACCTGGTCGTCCACGAGTCCAAGGCCGGCGCGATCAAGAGCGTCACCAGAGCGACCAAGGCCACCGTCAAGGTCGCCGACCTCACCGCGGACGTCACCAAGGCCACCGCCGAGAAGCAGGCGCTGAAGGCCGCCAAGGCCGAGGGCTCCACCAAGACCGAGGCCGACAAGGCCCCGCGCAAGGTCGTCTGGGCGGCGAGCGGCAAGCCCGCGCTCGCCTACGAGACGGTCGTCGGCGGCTTCCAGCACGACGGCACCCCGCAGCAGCTCCACGTGGTCACCGACGCGGAGACCGGCAAGAAGCTGTACGAATGGGAGGCCGTCCAGACCGGCTCCGGCAAGAGCAAGTACAACGGCTCGGTCACCCTCGGCACGACCCTGTCGGGCTCGACGTACAACCTGACGGACGCCGGCCGCGGCGGCCACAAGACGTACAACAAGGCCCGCGCCACCTCGTCGTCGACCGGCACGCTCTTCACCGACGCCGACGACGCCTGGGGAACCGGCAGCATCTCCAGCTCCTCGACCGACCAGAACGCCGCCGTGGACGCCCACTACGGCGCCCAGGTCACCTGGGACTTCTACAAGAACGTCCTCGGCCGCAACGGCATCAAGAACAACGGCGTCGCCGCGTACTCCCGTGTCCACTACGGCAACGCGTACGTCAACGCCTTCTGGGACGACAGCTGCTTCTGCATGACGTACGGCGACGGCACGAGCAACACCAAGCCGCTCACGTCGCTGGACGTGGCCGGGCACGAGATGAGCCACGGCCTGACCGCCAACACGGCCCGCCTGAACTACTCGGGCGAGTCCGGCGGCCTGAACGAGGCCACCTCCGACATCTTCGGCACGGCGGTCGAGTTCTACGCGGCCAACGCCAGCGACCCCGGTGACTACCTCATCGGCGAGAAGATCGACATCAACGGCGACGGCACCCCGCTGCGCTACATGGACCAGCCGAGCAAGGACGGCGCCTCGGCCAACTACTGGTCCTCGTCCCTCGGCAGCCTGGACGTCCACTACTCGTCGGGCCCCGCGAACCACTTCTTCTACCTGCTGAGCGAGGGCAGCGGCGCCAAGACCATCAACGGCGTCTCGTACAACTCGCCCACCTCCAACGGTGCCACGATCACCGGCATCGGCCGCGCCAAGGCCATCCAGATCTGGTACAAGGCGCTGAGCACGTACATGACCTCGACGACCAACTACAAGGGCGCCCGCACGGCGACCCTGAACGCGGCGTCCTCCCTCTACGGCGCCTCCAGCGCCGAGTACGCGGCGGTGAACGCGGCCTGGGCGGCGGTCAACGTCAACGCCTGACCTGACGTGGTGGTGCAGGGATAGGTGACTGGGGCGGTACCCGGCGAGAAGGCGACGCCGGGTACCGCCCTAGTCTTTGCGCCATGCCCCCAACCAACGGCCCGCTCCCCGAGGGCCCCTTCACCTACGAAGCGGTCGGCGCGACCCGCGAGGGCCACTGCCCGCCCGACTTCAACCCCCTCCACGTCCGCTCCCGCATAGGCGAGGGCACGGACGTGTTCGAGCGGGCCGCGCACGCCGTCCGCACCTGGGAGATGCACCGCGCGCTGGGCGTCGGCATCCACACCTCCGCCCCCGAGGCGGCCCCCGGCGTCGACGTGACGGTCACCCTCGGCGGCGTCATCAAGGCCCCCTGCCGCGTCGTCTACACACTGGACGAGCCCCGCCGCAAGGGCTGGGCCTACGGCACGCTGCCGGGCCACCCGGAATCCGGCGAGGAGGCGTTCATCGTCGACCGCACGGGGGACGGCACCGTCTGGCTGACGGTCTCGGCCTTCAGCCGCGGCGCCAAGTGGTACGCACGGGCGGGCGGGGCGGCGACGCGGGGGTTGCAGCACGCGTACGCGCGGCGGTGCGGGGTGGTGCTGCGCAGGCTGGTGGAGGACCCGAAGGGGTGAAGCAACGCTGCAGCAGACTGCAACGGATCCTGTCTAACTAGACTTAGACAGGATCCTCGCGTCTACAGGCAGGAGTCTCCTCGTGGGAGAACGCGACGCTCAGCACCCAGCCCTTCCGGCCAAGCCCGGCAGGCTGGTCGACCGCGATCGGGAATGGGCACTGCTCACCGATTTCCTCAGCGACCCGTCACCCGAGATGCGGCTGGGGATCGTGTCCGGGCGTCGGCGCCACGGCAAGTCGTTCCTCCTACGAGCCCTGTGCGAGAAATACGGCGGCCTGTACGTCACCGCGGTCAGGGAGGAGGGCCGCCTCCCTGCTCTACGGCGATTCAGTGAGGCGATCGCCGCACATGCCGGCCTGCGCCCGGGCACGCTGAACCTGCCCGACTGGCGAGAGGTTCTGACCAACGCTCTGGACGTCGCGGCCCGCAGCTCTGCGACCCCCCTCGTGATCATCGACGAACTCCCGTATCTCCTTCAGCACTCCCCCGAACTCCCGGGCCTGATTCAGTACCTCTATGACGAGCACCAGTGGCACGAGGGTGTCGGCGCGCGGATCATCCTGTGCGGGTCCGCCATGAGCGTCATGCACGAGCTGCTGTCGGGTACGAAGCCCCTGCGCGGCCGCGCTGTCATCGATCTACGCCTCGGCGCCTTCGACTTCCGCATGAGCAAGCAGTACTGGCAGATCGACGATCCCCTCGTCGCTCTCCGCGTACACGCGGTCCTGGGCGGCGCCGCCGGATACCGTGCCCTCGCCGGGCGCCCGGATCCCAACTCCGGCTTCGACGAATGGGTGACGCGGACCCTGCTCGATCCGGGCCGGGCGGTCTACTCCCCCACAGAGACCGAGTACCTCCTGCGGGAAGACCCCCGCATCACCCAGCACACCCTGTACTACGACATCCTCTCCGCCATCGCACAGGGCGCGAGCACACCGAGCAAGATCGGAGCCGCCCTCGGCCGCCAGCGCAACGCCGTGACGCACCCACTGGACGTCCTGGAGTCAACGGGCTACATCCACCGCCAACAGGACCTTCTCCGAGCCCGCCACCCCGTCATCACCCTCACGGACCCCCTGATCCGCTTCAACCAACTCATCACGCTTCCCCAGGCGGCGGCCGTGGATGAGGGCAATGCCGCAGAGATCTGGCAGACGTCCCTCCCCACCTTCAACTCCAAGATCTTGGGCCCCCACTTCGAAGACCTCGCCCGCACCTGGACCCGCCGCTACGCCCACACCGTTCTCCCGGGAGGCCTCCCCGGCCCCGTCGGCACGACAGAGGTCCCCGACCCTGCGGCCCGCACCAAACACGAGATCGACGTCATCGCCCTGGCCCTGGGCGAACGCCCACACTCGCCGCGCGCCCGCATCGCACTCCTGGGCGAGGCCAAGGCGACGATGGCCCGGCGCGGGATGGGTGACCTACAGCGGCTGGAACGCATCCGGGACCTGCTGTCCGAGCAGGGCCACGACACGAGCGGGGTGACTCTGGCGCTGTTCTCGCTGTACGGGTTCCACGCAGATGTGACAGAGGTTGCGAAGCGGCGCGACGATGTGCTGTTGGTGGATCTGCAGACGCTGTACGGCCTGTGAAGCCGAATCGCGAGGCATCGCAATTTTCGGACTTCTCTGCATTCAAGTTTGCGTCCCTGACTTACGAGTTGGTGCGTGATAGCGGGTGAGGCGTGCTGGTCTGGTGTGATCACGGCGTCGGAGCCCTCCTAATTCCCGTGGTGACGGGCTGTGGGAGCCGGGGGTTGCCACCAGTCCGTTCGAGCGCCGGGGGCCGATGCCCTGTCATCCCGGCCTTCCACAGTGCAGGTGGTGGCAGCCTCGCGGGCACCGACCGTACGCCTGGAGCCGTCCGGGCACTCGATCCCTTTATCCAGAGCGGCGGCGCTCGGTGTCTTCGAGGTCGCCACCACCGTCAACACTGTCCGTTTGATCACTCGTTGGTGTTGGTGGTGCGAGCCCGCCGCACGGTGACCTCCTGATACTCCAGAGCCGTCAGAGCTCCCGAGAAGACCGGGGCCCGTGGGGTGCGCTGGTGCCACGAACGACTAGTGAGGTGGCGGACCGACCGGATGGTCGAGTCCTGGAATTAGGTCGCTGCGTGGCCCGCATGCGCTCGCAACCAGCGCAAACACCGCACCTCTGGGGAGGAAAGGTTGATCTACTGCGGCATCGACTGGGCCGAGAGGACACACGACGTCGACGACACCGGCCAGCTACTTGCGAAGCGACACACATCACCGACGACGCGGCCGGCTACAGGAGCCTGATGGACCTGCTGGCCGAGTACGACGACACGGAGGAGACCCCGATTCCGGTCGCGATCGAGACCTCCCGCGGTCTGCTGGTCGCGGTGCTGCGGGCAGGCAAGCGGAAGGTGTTCGCGATCAACCCGATGGCTGCCGCCCGCTACCGCGACCGGCACGCGGTCTCCCGCAAGAAGTCCGACCCCGGCGACGCCCTGGTCCTGGCGAACATCCTGCGCACGGATATGCATGCCCACCGGCCGCTGCCGAACGACAGCGACCTGGCCCGCGCCATCGCCGTACTGGCCCGCGCTCAGCAGGACGCGGTCTGGAACCGGCAGCAGGTCGCCAACCAGTTCCGCTCCCTGCTGCGCGAGTACTACCCCGCCGCTCTGGAGGCCTTCGCCAAGTGGGACAACGGCTTGTGCCGACCGGAGGCCCGCGAGCTGATGAAGCTCGCGCCGACACCGGCCAAAGCCGCGAGCCTGACTCGCACCCAGATTACGGCGGCTCTCAAGCGTGCGGGCCGCAAGCGCGGCATCGAGTCGGACGTCGAGCGGCTGCGCGAGGCATTCCGCACCGACTGGGCCCGTCAGCCCGAGCTTGTCGAGGACGCGCTCGGCAAGCAGACGCTCGCCCTCCTCGGCTCACGGCCGCCTGCACCGCCGCCGCCGACCTCGCCCGGGCCGTCGAGGAGGCGTTTCCGCAGCACCCGGACTCCGAAATTATTCTCAGCTTTCCCGGCCTCGGTATCCAGCTTGCCGCCCGGGTGCTGGCCGAAATCGGAGACGACCGCTCCCGCTTCGCGGATGCCCGCGGCCTGAAGGCTCACGCGGGCGCCTCACCCGTCACCCGGGCCTCCGGCAAGAAGTCCAGCATCACCAGACGATGGGTGAAGAACGACCGACTCAACCACGCCGGCTACCTCTGGGCGTTCTCAGCGATCACTGCCTCGCCCGGTGCCAAAGCCCACTACCGGCGGCGACGTGACGACCACGGAGACTGGCACGCCGCTGGCCAGCGCAATCTGTTCAACCGGATGCTGGGCCAGCTCCACCACTGCCTCAAGAACCGTCATCTGTTCGATGAACGCACCGCATTCCCGCCCGCCGCAGGCCCCAGCATTGGCGGTGGCGTAGGTGATCCCGCTCACGACTCACCGCCCCCGGAGGTCGCTCCGCAGCGTGCTTGAATCACCGGATGATCGACTGGTCCACACTTCACGACGCTTACGGCCCGGCACACGCGATACCCGGACTGCTGGACCGAGCCATCGGTCGTGACCAGGAGGCCATTGACTGGCTTTGGGGGCGCTTGTGCCACCAGGGGACGATCACCCCGGCGAGCATCGCCGCACTGCCGCAGCTGGCGGACATCGCGAAGACCGAGGGCGCCGGGGACTGGGCGCTCGATCTGGCCGGAGCCATAGCGGGTGGCCTCCTTCAACCTCACGGCGCCGACGAAGAAGTCGCCCGCTGTGCGGAGACCTTGGCCGAGCTTCGCGCCCTGGCCGCCGCCCGGCTGCGGTCTGGCCTAGACGGGAAGATCTACCTGAGCCGGCTACGGGCCATGCTGGCGTTCGACGGCCAGACCTTGTGGTTCGAGGCCCTGGACGACTTCACCGATTCCTTCGTCACTGTCGCTTGTCCGCACTGCGACGCACCGGTGACGATCGCGGTCGGCGACTACGGCTGCTACTCCTCGATCCGAGACTGGAATCTGGGGGATGTCCACCAGGTCCCGCTCCGGCCAGCCGTCCCGCACGAGCTGACCGGCACCGGGAGGATGTTGCACGAGTCGGCCGTACGGGATGGCCAGCAACGGCTCGCCTGGGGTCTGACGCACCTGTTCGGCCAGTCGGAATGCCCAGGATGCGGGAGCGTCTTCGGCATCGCAGACGAGTACGCGGCCGCCAACGCACCCGCCCCATGGGACTTCGCACGAGGCCACACCAGGGACGCTCTCTGATGACCACCGGCAGGGCCCTCGAAATCGAACAGTGAGCTCGTGCCCGCTGCCCCGACTTGACGGCTTGGCGCCGTGAGGTGTCTGGATAGCCCCGTTCACCGGGCTGAGTCCGCGCCAGTTCGGCAAGCTGGTCACCGCTCTGCGGCGTGAGGGTGCGGACCCGGTGCGCAAGGGCCGACCCTGGAGCCTGCCACTGGAGGACCGCGTGCTTTTGGTCGCCGCCTACTGGCGGACGAACCTGACCTTGCGCCAACTGGCTCCGCTGTTCGGGGTGTCGAAGTCGCCGCGGAGCGCATCATCGACCACCTCGGGCCGTCGCTCGGGCTCCAGCAGCGCAAGCAGTTCCGCAAGGACACCGTGCTGATCGTGGACGGAACCCTGGTCCCGACCCGCGACCACACCATCGCCGAGCAGTCGAAGAACTATCGGTACTCCACCAACCACCAGGTCGTCATCGAAGCCGACACCCGGCTCGTCGTCGCGGTCGGCCGGCCGCTGCCCGGCAACCGGAACGACTGCAAGGCATGGGACCTCTCCGGCGCGAAAGACGCCGTGGGCCGCACCACCGTCATCGCGGACGGCGGCTACCGGGGCACCGGCCTGGTCATCCCGCACCGCCGCGAGAAAGGCCAGGCCGAACTCCCCGCCTGGAAGGAGGAACACAACACTTCCCACCGCAAAGTCCGCGCCCGCGTCGAGTACGTCTTCGCCCGCATGAAGGGCTGGAAGATCCTGCGCGACTGCCGCCTGAAGGGCGACGGTGTCCACCACGCCATGCTCGGCATCGCCCGCCTGCACAACCTCGTCCTTGCCGGGTGACACAGAAACCAGCAGGTCACCCAGCACGCCAAAGATCATTTACGGGACAACCCTTAAGGAACGCACTGCACAGAGGCCAACGAATGGGCCTACCTGCAGCCCTACACCAGCAACACCGAACGCACCCAGGCCCTGGCAGACTTCCTGCACACCTACAACCACCACCGCTGGCACACCGCACTCGCAGGCCAGCCACCGATCAGCCGTGTAAACAACCCTGCGGGTCAATACAGCTAGGGCTTGAAGTGGCGGCCGCGATGGGGGTCATGTCTCGTTCATGATGCCGCTAGGTTCGCTGACCCACGAACTCACTCAATTCCCTGAACAGTAAATCAATAACCCCCCCCTCTTCCCACTGTCGAATTTCATCAAGATCGTTGATCGCACGCGGGGCCAGCGCACCCTGCGCAACAAGTAGCGCCCAGTATAGATTTTGACCAGCACCCAGCTTAGCTGCCAGATGAGCAGAAAAGCCGGTCAGCAGCATTCCATCCAATGCCGAATTAGCCCCATTCAGGAAAGCCACATATTCCCTGTAGCCACCTTTCATACCATAAGAATCAGGGCGACGTTGAATATCCGACAAGAGCAGCTCAAGCTTCATCTCATCCCTCACGGCTTGTACGGACTGGGGGACATTTTCAGGTACTCGCGGTACTGCCATCGAGACATATACTCTTCCAGGGGTTCGCCTTGACGGCCAGTCCAGGCGTCGTACACTCTACCCTCCCGAAGAACCACATCATGATGTGCCCAATTCGTGTCCCGCCCTCGATATTTCCCCAAAACGGGGGCACCAAGAGAGTCGGTAATCCTCATCCGATCCCCGCCGATCTTGGATTGAATTTCAACGGCACATTCTTCACATCCGTTACTACCCGTGATCCTGGAGGGATCATTGGGCCTCCAGTTCGCCCCGAGATCTCCAGCCTCGTCTTTTTCCAGGGATCTGGAACTCGAACTGTCTGCTTCCCGGAAGGCTTTTCCGAGTTTGTCGGAGCCGGACGTCGCCATCGCAGCGCCGCTGACGGTCATGGTGCCGCCCACCACTACCTGTCCTGCACCTACGGGGCAAAGGACTCCGGTGCCGCACTCCACTACTCCGGATGCCGTAACCGCAAGTCCCGCGCCACCCCAGAGAGAACCTCCCACGGTTTCAAGAAGGCCAGACCAGAAGTCACCATTACTCAGGAGGCTGCCGACATAATTGCCGAAACTCTCTTCTGCGTCGGTGGGCCCGACATTGCTACTCCAACAGCGGCCGTAGGCGCATGAGAGGACCTCACCGCTACCGCTGACCATTGTCTGTCCGGTACTGCTAGTTCTCGCGGTGCCACTGCTCTTCTTGGTCGTCCCACCGCTGCCACGCAAGACTCCGTCGGGGTTGTTCTTGATGTGCTCAGGTTTGCTGCCGACATTGCAGGTTCCTGTGAGGCCGCAGTCAGCGCCACCAGGATCCATAAGTCCCGTGTTCGGCAACCTTCAGGCGCCACCTCCACACAGCGAGATGACTGCACGACAAGAACAGGCCAAGTAGCAGCAATAGCGCTCGGCGAGCCGTTACGCGTCGTGATCGGACGCACGGGGGTCAGGGCACCGTTCCGGTCAAGCGGCTGGCCAGATCCGCAGATACGCGGACGCCCCGCACAGGCCATACCTGTACGGGGCGCAGCCACAAAGCCACCCCTACCGCAGCAACACCCCCGCCCCCTCCCCCAGCTCCTCCGAAGGCACCGTCACCAGGCCCAGTTCGGCGGTGGAGGCCAGCAGGCGGTGGGACGGGAGGATGCGGACCGTGTAGCCGAAGGAGCCGGTGCGGTCGAGGGACAGCGGGCCCTCGTAGACCCAGCGGCCCTCCTCGTCGGGTCCGCTCACCGGCTTCAGCGGGACGTACGTCGCGTCCGTGATGCGGTCGTCGGTGTCGACACGGCCGGAGACCGCCTGGACCTCGACGTCGTCCGGGACCAGATCGCCGAGGCCCACCCGGACGCGCAGGCCCAGCGTCGCGCCCAGCTCGGCGGCCGTACCGGCGGGTGCCGCCGAGGTCTCCACATGGTCCACGCTCACCCGGTGCCAGGCCCCCCGCACCCGTGCCTTCCACTCGGACAGCTCGCGGGCCACGTCCGGGACCAGCGAGCGGTGCGCGCGGGCGGCCGGGGCGTACAGACGCTCGACGTACTCCCGGACCATGCGGCCCGCCAGCACCTTCGGACCCAGATGCGTCAGGGTCTCGCGGACCATCGCGATCCAGCGGTCGGGCAGACCGGCCTGCCCGCGCTCGTAGAAGCGGGGGGCGACCCGCTGTTCCAGCAGCTCGTACAGGGCCGCCGCTTCCACATCGTCCCGGCGGTCCTGGTCCTCGTCCGTCGCCGTGCCGTCCGCCGTGGGGATCGCCCAGCCGAAGTCCGGCCGGAACCATTCGTCCCACCAGCCGTCCAGGACGGACAGATTGAGACAGCCGTTCAGCGCGGCCTTCATGCCGGACGTGCCGCACGCCTCCAGCGGGCGCAGCGGGTTGTTCAGCCAGACGTCGCAGCCGGGGTACAGCTTCTGCGCCATCGCCATGCCGTAGTCGGGAAGGAACACGATCCGGTGGCGCACGCGCGGGTCGTCGGCGAACCGCACCAGTTCCTGGATGAGGCGCTTTCCGCCGTCGTCCGCCGGGTGCGCCTTGCCCGCGATCACGATCTGCACCGGCCGCTCCGGGTGGAGCAGCAGATCCATCAGGCGGTCCTGGTCGCGCAGCATCAGGGTGAGGCGTTTGTAGGAGGGGACGCGGCGGGCGAAGCCGATGGTCAGGACGTCCGGGTCCAGGACGCCGTCGATCCAGCCGAGTTCGGCGGTGCCCGCGCCGCGCTGCCGCCAGGAGGCGTTCAGGCGCTCGCGCACCTCGACGACCAGTTGTTCGCGCAGGTCGCGGCGCAGTTCCCAGATGTCCTGGTCGGGGATGTCGCCGACGGCGTCCCAGCGCTCCGAGCCGCCGACGCTCATGGCGTCCTCGGTGCGCTCGGCGCCGATCTGCCGGGCGCCGAGGCGGAACACCTCCGGGGCCACCCAGGTGGGGGCGTGCACGCCGTTGGTGACGGAGGTGATGGGCACCTCGTCCGGGTCGAAGCCCGGCCACAGTCCGGAGAACATCTGCCGGCTGACCTGCCCGTGCAGCAGGGAGACGCCGTTGGCGCGCTGGGCGAGCCGCAGCCCCATCACCGCCATGTTGAAGACGTTCGGGTCGCCGCCCGTGTACGTCTCCATGCCGAGCCCCAGGATGCGGCCGACGTCGATGCGCGGCAGCTCGGCGTCGGGGCCGAAGTGGCGGGCGAGAAGCTCACGGTCGAAGCGGTCGATGCCGGCGGGGACGGGGGTGTGGGTGGTGAAGACCGTGCCGGAGCGGACCGCCTCCAGACCGGCGTCGAAGTCCAGTCCCTCGTCGTGGAGTTCGGCGATGCGTTCCAGGCCGAGGAAGCCCGCGTGGCCCTCGTTGGTGTGGAAGACCTCGGGGCCGGGGTGGCCGGTGAGGCGGCAGTACGTACGTACGGCCCGGACACCTCCTATGCCGAGCAGCATCTCCTGGAGGAGCCGGTGTTCGCTGCCACCGCCGTACAGCCGGTCGGTCACGCCGCGTTCGCCGGGGTCGTTCTCCTCGACGTCCGAGTCGAGCAGCAGCAGCGGCACCCGGCCCACCTGGGCCTGCCAGATCCGGGCGTGCAGCCGGCGTCCGCCGGGCAGTGCCAGGCCGACCTGGGCCGCCGAGCCGTCGGCCTCCTGGAGCGGCACCAGGGGCAGTTCGTGCGGGTCGAGCACCGGGTAGTGCTCCTGCTGCCAGCCGTCGCGGGACAGGGACTGCCGGAAGTAGCCGTGCCGGTAGAGCAGGCCGACGCCGATCAGCGGGACACCGAGGTCGCTGGCCGCCTTCAGATGGTCGCCGGCGAGGATGCCGAGGCCGCCGGAGTACTGCGGCAGCGCGGCCGTGATGCCGAACTCGGGCGAGAAGTAGGCGATGGCGGCCGGGAGTTCGGACGCCTGGCCCTGCCCCTGGCCCTGCGACTGCGCCTGGTACCAGCGGTCCCCGGTGACGTAGTCACGCAGGTCGTCGGCGGCGGCGGTCAGCCGGCGCAGGAAGCGCCGGTCCTCGGCGAGTTCGGCGAGGCGCCGGGTGGGGACGGAGCCGAGCAGGCGCACGGGGTCGCCGCCGGAGGAGGCCCAGCGCTCGGGGTCGACCGACTGGAAGAGGTCACGGGTCTCCGCGTGCCAGGACCAGCGCAGATTGCGCGCCAGTTCGCTGAGCGGGTGCAGGACTTGGGGGAGGACGGGTCGGACGGTGAATCTGCGGATGGCCTTCACAGAGGGTTCCACCTTCGCGCCAGGACGTACGGGCCGGGGGGACGCACTCCGCTGTGCGCCGTTCGTCACCCCCGACGGTAGCGGCGCGGGGGCCCGGTAACCACGGGGCGTCCCCCGGTATGCGATTACGGCGCATCCGTACCCCGGCCGCCCCGCCGGGCAGTCCATTCCCGGGCGTTCAGTCCTGAATTCGCCGCAGCCGGACCCCGAGGCAGCGGCAACCCGGCCGCACCACCCCCGGACCCCACAGCCGATATGGCCGGTTCCACCCCTCTGTGCGGCCTTGTGGCACTTCACCCCGCACGAGAGGCTGCCCCGTGGCGGTACCCGGTTCGAGGAGGGGGTTCTCACACATGGGTCATCCGGGAGAGGCGAGAATCAGGCGTGTGCGCTGGGCGGGAGGGCTCACGGCGGTCCTGACCGCCGCGGTGCTCTCGGCCGTCACCCTGCCCGCGCAGGCCGCCCCGGAGGGGCTCGTCCAGGGAGTCGGTGATCCCGGTTCCGTCGACGGCAGTTGGATCGTGACCCTGAGGGCGGGCACCCGCGCCCCGTCGACGGCCGGAAAGGGCATAGCGGCGAAGTACGGGGCGGAAATACGCCATATGTACGGCACCGCCCTGAACGGCTACGCCGTGATCGCCGACGAGACGGAGGCCAGGCGTCTCGCGGCGGACTCCCGTGTCGCCTCGGTCGTCCAGGACACCAAGGTGACCTACGACCGGGCCCCGAGCGGGCACCGGCAGCCGAACCCGTCCGCGTGGGGCCTGGACCGCGTCGACCAGCCGGACCTGCCCCTCGACAGGAGCTACACCTGGCCGCGGTCGGCGGGCAAGGGCGTCACCGTGTACGTGATCGACACCGGCGTACGGGTCACGCACAAGGACTTCGGCGGCCGGGCCGTGAGCGGCTGGGACTTCGTCCAGAACGACCGGACCGCGCAGGACGGCAACGGCCACGGCACCCATGTCGCGGGCACCGTCGCCGGCACCGTCCACGGCGTCGCCAAGAAGGCCCGGATCGTGGCCGTACGGGTGCTCGACGACGCGGGCGCGGGGACGACGGCCCAGGTCATCGCGGGCATCGACTGGGTCACCGGGCACGCCGTGAAGCCGGCCGTGGCCAACATGAGCCTCGGCGGCCGGAGCAACGCCCAGCTCGACGCCGCCGTACGCAACTCCATCGCGTCCGGGGTGACCTACACGGTCGCGGCGGGCAACGACGGGCTCGCCGCGAGCCTCTCCTCACCCGCCCGTGTGAAACAGGCGATCACCGTCGGCGCCACCGACAGGAAGGACGTCCGCGCCGCGTTCTCGAACTGGGGCCCGAGCCTGGACCTGTTCGCCCCCGGTGTGTCCGTGCCGTCCGCGTCCCACCGGAGCGACACCGGCACGGCCACCCACTCCGGTACGTCCATGGCCGCCCCGCACGCGGCGGGCGCTGCGGCCCTGTATCTGGCCGACCGTCCGAGGGCGTCACCGGCCGAGGTGGGCAGGGCCCTGGTTGAGCGAGCGGTTTCGGGCAAAGTGAAGGACAGGAAGGCGGGCTCCCCGAACAGGCTTCTCCAAGTCGACCAGTCGTAGGAGTCCGTAACACCGGAGGTGAAGGTCTCTTTACCGAGAGCGACTACAGTGACCGGCCTCGCCCCTTTCGGACGAGGCCGGTCTTGTGTGTAGACATACGCGTGAGTAGTTAACAAAGTGCCGGAATGCCCACCCGCACTGTGTGGGAAGGCTCCACCGGTAGTCCCGCTGGCCCCATCTCCCCACACCCTTATCCGCCCACCCACGTTGACGCGGACAGGAGCGGTCATGCCCGCCACGCACGATTCGTCACCACCCCCGACGACCAGTACCACCAGCGCCACACCACAGAGCACCGTCGCACGCCCCGCACGCCCGGCGCGCACGGGTCCGCCCGCGCCGGCCACGCCACCCCCCAAGACCCCCCGGACGCCGGGCGCCCCCACCATCGGGCGCATACCGGTCATCGACGTACGGCCGACCGTCCACCACGGCCGCCGCCCGGCGAAGGCGGTCGTGGGCGAGGCCTTCGAGATCTCGGCCGTCGTCATCCGGGAGGGCCATGACGCGGTCGCCGCCAATGTCGTGCTGACGGCCCCGGACGGCCGCCCGGCCGGCTGGACCCCGATGCGCGAACTCGCCCCCGGCACGGACCGCTGGGGCGCCACCGTCTCCGTACCGAGCGAGGGCGTCTGGTCCTACGCCGTTGAGGGCTGGGGCGACCCGGTCACCACCTGGCGCCATCATGCCCGCATCAAGATCCCGGCCGGTATGGACACCGAGCTGGTCCTGGAGGAGGGCGCGCGGCTGTACGAACGCGCCGCCGACGACATCCCCGAGGGCGGGAGCGGACGGGCCACCCTCCGCGCCGCCGTGGACGCGCTGCGGGACACCGCCAGGCCCGCGTCCTCCCGGCTGGCGGCGGCGTTGGCGCCGGAGGTGAACGAGGTCCTGACCCGTCACCCCCTGCGGGAACTGGTCACCTCCTGCGAACCACTGCCGCTGCTGGTGGAGCGGGAACGGGCCCTGTTCGGCTCCTGGTACGAGTTCTTCCCCCGCTCCGAGGGCACCCCCGCCCAGCCCCACGGAACGTTCCGCACCGCCGCCCGCCGCCTGCCCGC
>NZ_JBSFCF010000046.1:0-71250 GCF_053593335.1 Streptomyces sp. NPDC002324 | reverse complement strand
CTGTTGAGTTCTCAAGGAACGGACGCTTCCTTTGTACTCACCCAAGCTACTCTCGGGCTTTCCTCCGGGCAGTTTCCCTTCGGTCTTGCGTTTCCGACTCTATCAGACCGTTTCCGGTTCCGATTTCCTCGGTGCTTTCCAGGTTTCCGCTTTCGCGTTTCCCTTTCCGGCGACTCCGACTTTATCAGAAGTTCTGAGTCGGAATTTCCGCCCGGTCCGGGTGGCTCCTGACGCTCAGTTGCGTCGGGTTCCCCCTGGGCGGAGCCGTAAACGTACTGGAGCGGGGCGCCCCGATGCAAATCGAGGGGCCCCGCTCCTGAGGAGGCACTGACGGTGGGTCAGACCTCAACCACCACAGGCAGGATCATCGGCCGGCGCCGGTAGGTGTCGGAGACCCACTTGCCGAGGGTGCGGCGGATGAGCTGTTGCAGCTGGTGGGGTTCGACGACCCCGTCCTGCGCCGACCTCTCCAGGACTTCCGTGATCTTCGGGGCGACCGCGCTGAAGGCGGAGTCCTCGATGCCGGAACCGCGAGCCTGGATGTGCGGACCGCCGGTGATCTTGCCGGTGGAGGAGTCCACGACGACGAAGACGGAGATGATGCCCTCGTCGCCCAGGATCCTCCGGTCCTTCAGGGCAGGTTCGCCCACGTCGCCGACCGAGAGGCCGTCGACGTACACGTAGCCGGCCTGGACCTTGCCCGAGATCCTGGCCTTGCCCTCGATGAGGTCGACGACCACGCCGTCCTCGGCGATGACGATGCGGTCGTGCGGGACGCCTGTCAGGGCGCCCAGTTCGGCGTTGGCGCGCAGGTGCCGCCATTCGCCGTGCACCGGCATCAGGTTCTTCGGGCGGCAGATGTTGTAGAAGTACAGCAACTCACCGGCCGAGGCGTGTCCGGAGACATGGACCTTGGCGTTGCCCTTGTGGACGACGTTGGCGCCCCAGCGGGTCAGGCCGTTGATGACGCGGTAGACCGCGTTCTCGTTGCCGGGAATCAGGGACGAGGCCAGGATCACCGTGTCGCCCTGGACGATACGGATCTGGTGGTCCCGGTTGGCCATGCGGGACAGGGCGGCCATCGGCTCGCCCTGCGAACCGGTGCACACGAGGACGATCTCGTGGTCCGGCAGGTCGTCGAGCGTCTTGACGTCCACGACCAGGCCCGGCGGCACCTTCAGATAGCCGAGGTCCCTGGCGATGCCCATGTTGCGGACCATCGAGCGGCCGACGAAGGCGACCCTGCGGCCGTACTCGTGGGCGGCGTCGAGGATCTGCTGGATGCGGTGGATGTGGCTGGCGAAGCTGGCCACGATGATCCGCTTGCCGGCGCCCGCGAAGACCTGACGCAGGACGTTGGAGATGTCGCGCTCGGGCGGAACGAAACCCGGGACCTCGGCGTTCGTGGAATCGGAGAGAAGGAGATCGATGCCCTCCTCGCTCAGCCGTGCGAACGCGTGGAGATCTGTCAGGCGGTTGTCCAGCGGGAGCTGGTCCATCTTGAAGTCGCCCGTGTGGACGACCATGCCCGCGGGCGTGCGGATGGCCACGGCCAGGGCGTCCGGGATGGAGTGGTTGACCGCGACGAACTCGCAGTCGAAGGGACCGATGCGCTCGCGGTTCCCCTCGGTCACCTCAAGGGTGTACGGGCGGATGCGGTGCTCCTGGAGCTTGGCCTCGATGAGCGCGAGGGTCAGCTTGGAGCCGATCAGCGGGATGTCGGGCTTCTCGCGGAGCAGGTACGGGACCGCTCCGATGTGGTCCTCGTGACCGTGCGTGAGGACGATGCCCTCGATGTCGTCGAGGCGGTCCCTGACGGACGAGAAGTCCGGCAGGATCAGGTCGATTCCGGGCTGCTCCTCCTCGGGGAAGAGCACCCCGCAGTCCACGATCAGCAGCCGGCCGCCGTATTCGAAGACGGTCATGTTCCGGCCGATCTCGCCGAGGCCTCCCAGTGGGGTGACCCGCAGGCCACCCTCCGGGAGCGGGGGCGGTGGGCCGAGTTCAGGATGCGGATGACTCAAAAGACTCTCCTCACCATGCGCGCCACGTACCCGGGGCACATGGCGCGCATGACGTTCGTGCAAATGCAGTTGTGGATGGGGACGCAGGCGCTTTCGTCCTGCCTATTCAGTTGTGAAGTCTGGTCGGCGCGTCGTGCGAAGTCCGTTGTCAGAGCTGTACCCCGCCGGCACCAAGATCGATCTTGAGCTGGGCGGTCTCCTCGGGCGAAAGCTCGACCATGGGGGCGCGCAGTGGTCCGGACGGCAGACCCTGGAGGGCGAGCGCCGCCTTGGTGGTCATCACGCCCTGGGTGCGGAACATGCCGGTGAAGACCGGGAGCAGCTTCTGGTGGATCTCGGTGGCCTTCTGGACGTCACCGGAGACGTACGCGTCGACGAGGGCGCGCAGCTCGGGGGTGACGACGTGGCCGACGACCGAGACGAAGCCGACCGCGCCCACGGAGAGCAGCGGGAGGTTCAGCATGTCGTCGCCGGAGTACCAGGCGAGACCGGAGCGGGCGATGGCCCAGCTGGCGCGGCCGAGGTCGCCCTTGGCGTCCTTGTTGGCGACGATGCGCGGGTGCTCGGCGAGTCGGACGATCGTCTCGGTGTCGATCGGGACGCCGCTGCGGCCGGGGATGTCGTACAGCATCACCGGCAGCTCGGCGGCGTCGGCGATCGCCTTGAAGTGGCGGTACAGGCCCTCCTGCGGGGGCTTGTTGTAGTACGGCGTGACGACGAGGAGGCCGTGGGCGCCGGTCTTCTCGGCGGCGCGGGCCAGCTCGATGCTGTGGTGGGTGTCGTTGGTGCCGACGCCGGCGATGATGTGGGCGCGGTCGCCGACGGCTTCGAGGACGGCTCGTACCAGGTCCGATTTCTCCGCGTCACCGGTGGTGGGGGACTCGCCGGTGGTGCCGTTGATGACCAGGCCGTCGTTGCCTGCGTCCACCAGGTGGGTGGCGAGCCGCTGCGCGCCGTCGAGGTCGAGTGCGCCGTCCGCCGTGAAGGGCGTGACCATGGCGGTGAGGACCCGCCCGAAGGGGGTCTGCGGAGTCGAGGTCGGAGCCATGGGTAACACGCTACTCGCTGCTCAGGGCACGGTCTGCCCTCGGGGGGCGGGAAAAGTCAGGACAAATGCGGAGCCCGGCACTGCCTGCTCGGGGGTTCAAGCAGTGCCGGGTCCGTTTGATCAGGCTAGATGAACTTCTCGAAATGCCGCAATACGGACACTTCGCTCGGCTGACCCGTACATCTGTGCCTGGCCGAAACTCGACGGCCCGCTACGGCGCGACCCGGCCGTTCGCATTGAACGCGGCGTGTGTCAGCGGCATGAGCCGCGCCCACTCCGCCTCCATCCGCTCGCCCACCATCTCGATCTCCCGCTGGGGGAAGGACGGCACCTTCGCGAGCTCGTGCTGGGTGCGCAGACCGAGGAAGTGCATCAGCGAGCGGGCGTTGCAGGTGGCGTACATCGAGGAGAAGAGACCGACGGGCAGCACCGCGCGCGCGACCTCCCGGGCCACTCCGGCGGCGAGCATCTCCTGGTACGCCTCGTACGCGTGGACGTACGAGTCCTCCATGACCCGCCCGACCAGCTCCTGCTGCGCCTGCGTGCCCTCCACGAAGACGTACTTGCCGGGCCTGCCCTCCTGGACGAGCTTGCGGGCCTCGTCAGGAACGTAGAAGTGGGGCAGGAGTTCCCGATAGCGGCCCGACTCCTCGTTGTACGAATTGTGGACGACGATCCCGTTCGCGAGGAAGTTGTGCCAGGGGCCTTCCACGGAGAGGTCGTACGTCATCTCCTCGCCGTCCTGTTCGACGGCGACGATCCGGTCCGGAACGGCTTTGGCGATCTTGTCGTCTCGACGGGCCAGGGCCTGCTCGCCGGCACTCTTGATCGCATGGCACGGTTCACACGCGGGGGCGAGGTTCTTCTCGTCGAGGGCCCGGGACAGATCGCCCGCCACCGGAACCACGTGGTCCAGGGCGAGTTCCGCCCGGGGGAAATCCTGGCCACAGAGGTGGCAGGCGTCGATCTCCTTGATCAGCCGCTCTCGGTGCATGGAGGTCCACACGCCGATGCCGCGACGCAGGCTCGGCGGGACCAGTGCCTCCGACGGGCGGGGGACGGTTCCCGCCGCCATGACCGCGTCCCCGACGGCCAATTCCCCGGCCTTGCTCCAGCCCTCGGGCGTCAGCACCGCGTGATCGACCGTGCAGCGGAGCGTCTTCCCGGACTCGGTGGTGATCCTGATGAGCGGCTTCACCCCGGACTCGATGACGTCGACGATCCTGGCTCGCTGGGCCAGCAGCGTCTCCTCGTCGTAGCAGCGCACATGGTTGCGACGGACCGGTTCGAGCTTGCGGATACGGGTACTGGGGTGCAGTTCCCGGAATTCCGCCACGGCGGACTCGGCGGCCTCACGACTCTCGTACAGGCCGAGGTAGTGGTTCTTCTCGCCGCGCCGGACCTGCGCCATCCACTTCCCGGCCCGGCTGTGCCAGGTCACTCCACCGGCGGAATGCGGAAGGCGGTCCTCAACTCCGAGGTGCCAGAGCTTGTAGAGCTCCGCGATGGAGCGCCGCCTGAGATTGCCGGCCTCGCTCTCCAGCGTGATCTCTGTATCTCCGGCGACGCACCAGCCCACCCGGTGCCGCATGAACTCGCGGAAGACGAAGATCGGGGCGCTGATGAAGAAGGTCATCGAGTTGTGCTCGAAGGGGCTGCCGTGCCGGTCGCGCATCAGATAGTTGATGAGGCCCTTGGAGCGCTCGGGATCCTTCGTCAGCTCCTCCAGGGACTGTTCGCCGGCGGTGGAGACTCGGGCGGCCCACAACACGTCCGAGTCGGCCGCGCTGTGCTTCACCAGGTCGACGGTGACATCACTGCGGAAGCTGGGCTTGAGATCGTCGGCGGGGGTTTCTGACACGGCTCGGAGGGTCCTTCCCATGGCTGCTCTCGGGCGGCGCCCACTCTACGGCCCGGCATCGATGAGACGCCGAATGACATCGACGAGACGTCGGATGCCCCGACTTGTTCCCCTTGTGCCCCTGTTGGACCCCCGAAAGTGGTGGGCGGGGGCCCGGCTCGGTAGCCTCACCCGGCGAAAGCTGTGCGTGGATCGAGTGAGGACCAGCCGTGCCCCTGCCCTTCCTGACCGCCGACCGCGCCTTCGCCCACACGGTGGACGAGGCGCTGCCGTTCGAGGACCGCGACCGCTGGCGACGCCCCTACCGCCCCGGCCCCTGGCGGGTCGGCGCGGCCGCGCTCCTGCTGCTGCTCGCCTCGTACGTGCTGGCCGCGGCCGTCATCATCGCGGTGGCCGACACCCCGCAGGCCGGTGCGATCTGCTTCGGCGCGGCCCTGCTGGTCATCGGCTGCGCCCTGCGGCTGCTGCGGGTCGGCATCTGGGTGAGTGCGCGGGGAGTGCGTCAGGTGGGCTTCTTCCGCACGCGTACCGCGTCGTGGGAGGCCAGCGTCTCGGTGCGTACCGTGCAGCAGCCGGTGCGGTGGCTCGGGCTGCCCCGGTCCGTGCAGGGACAGGCGTTGCTCCTCGTCCGTACGGACCGGGTGCAGGAGTACGTGACGCCGCTGATGACCACGCACAACGCCGACTTCCTGGCGCGTACGGAGGCCTTCGACAAGGCGGCCGACACGATCGAGGCGTGGGCGGCGGAGTACGGGCGCGCCGCGTAATCGCACATACGACTGAGGGGCTGGTCCGCTGTGCGGATCGGCCCCTCAGTCGTACGCGACCGCGCCCGTGCGGGCGGCGGCAGTCAGGCGGTCGGTGCCGGTCTGCCGTCGTGGAGGGCGATCGCGCGCTGCATGGCCTTGCGGGCCCGGGGGGTGTCGCGGGCGTCGTGGTAGGCGACGGCGAGCCGGAACCAGGTGCGCCAGTCGTCGGGAGCGTCCTCGGTCTCCTCCTTGCGGCGCGCGAAGACCTCGTCGGCCGAGTCGCGGTCGATGCGGCCGCTCGGGGTCCGCTTCAACTCGTCGACGGGCAGGCCGCCTTCGGCGTCGAGTTCGGCGGCGAGCTGGTTGGCCCTGCGGACGAACTGGGTGTTCTTCCAGAGGAACCACAGGCCGATCCCCGGCAGGACGAGTACGGCGACACCGAAGGCGATCGTGATCGGTGTGCCGGTTTCGATGAGCAGGACCCCGCGGCTGCCGACCAGGACGAAGTAGACGACCAGGACGGCTGCCGTGACGGCGTAGGTGAGCTTCGCGCGCATGACGTCTCCCGGCCCGATCAGCCCAGGTCGAGGAAGTGTTCGAGGCCGAAGGTGAGGCCCGGGGTCGTCACCACGCGGCGGGCGCCGAGCAGGATGCCCGGCATGAAGCTGCTGTGGTGGAGGGAGTCGTGGCGGATGGTCAGGGTCTCGCCCTCGCCGCCGAGGAGGACCTCCTGGTGGGCCAGCAGGCCGCGCAGGCGGACGGAGTGGACGGGGACGCCGTCGACGTCCGCGCCGCGCGCGCCGTCCAAGGCCGTCTCCGTGGCGTCCGGTGCCTGGGCCGTGCCTGCCGCGCGCCGTGCCTCGGCGATGAGCTGGGCCGTGCGCGTGGCGGTGCCCGAGGGGGCGTCGACCTTCTTCGGGTGGTGCAGTTCGACGACCTCCACCGACTCGAAGTAGGGCGCGGCGATCTGCGCGAACTTCATGTTCAGGACGGCCCCGATGGAGAAGTTGGGCGCGATGAGCACGCCCGTCTCCGGGGACTTCGCCAGCCAGCCGCCCAGCTGCGCGAGGCGTTCGTCGGTCCAGCCCGTCGTCCCGACGACCGCGTGGATGCCGTGGCGCACGCAGAAGTCGAGGTTGTCCATGACCGAGGCGGGGGTGGTCAGTTCGACGGCGACCTGGGCGCCGGTCTCCGCCAGGGTCCGCAGCTCGTCGCCGCGGCTCAGGGCGGCGACCAGCTCCATGTCCTCGGCGGCCTCGACGGCCCGCACGGCCTCCGAACCGATACGGCCCCGGGCGCCGATGACCGCCACGCGCAGCTTGCTCATTGCTTGGTTCCTTAACTGGGGTGTCAGGCGACGGCTTCGTGGAGACGGGACGCCTGTTTGTCCTTGAGCGGGCCTATCACCGACAGGGAAGGCCGCCGGCCCAGAATCTCGCGGGCCACGGAGCGGATCTCGTCCGGGGTCACCATCGCGATGCGGGTCAGCATCTCGTCGACGGACATCTGCTCGCCCCAGCACAGCTCGCTCTTGCCGATGCGGTTCATGATCGCGCCGGTGTCCTCCAGGCCGAGGACCGTGGACCCGCGGAGCTGGCCGATGGCGCGCTCGATCTCGTCGTCGGGCAGCCCGTTCTCGGCGACCCGGTCGAGTTCGTCGCGGCAGATCTTCAGCACGTCGTGCACCTGGGACGGACGGCAGCCGGCGTAGACGCCGAAGAGGCCGCAGTCGGCGAAGCCGGACGTGTACGAGTACACGCTGTAGGCGAGGCCGCGCTTCTCCCGGACCTCCTGGAAGAGACGGGAGGACATGCCACCGCCGAGCGCGGTGTTGAGCACGCCGAGGGCCCAGCGACGCTCGTCGGTGCGGGCGAGGCCGGGCATGCCGAGGACGACGTGCGCCTGCTCCGTCTTGCGGCCGACCAGTTCGACCCGGCCGGCCGTACGCAGGCCGCGGCGGCCGTCGCGCGGGGCGATCGGGGTGGCGTCGGCGCGGGTGAGGGCGCCGGCGCTCTCGAAGGCCGCGCGGACCTGTCGAACGACCTTGCTGTGGTCGACGTTGCCCGCGCAGGCGACCACGAGGTGGGTCGGGTCGTAGTGCTTGCGGTAGAAGCGGCGGATGCGGTCGGCGGTGAGGGCGTTGACGGTGTCGACCGTGCCGAGGACCGGGCGGCCGAGGGGGGTGTCGCCGAACATGGTGTGCGCGAACAGGTCGTGCACGCAGTCGCCCGGGTCGTCCTCGGTCATCGCGATCTCTTCGAGGATGGCGCCGCGCTCCACGTCGACGTCCTCCTCGCGGATGAGCGAGCCGGTGAGCATGTCGCAGACCGTCTCGATGGCGAGCGGCAGGTCGGTGTCGAGCACGCGCGCGTAGTAGCACGTGTACTCCTTGGCCGTGAACGCGTTCATCTCGCCGCCGACCGCGTCGATCGCGGAGGAGATGTCGAGCGCGCTGCGGCGCGAGGTGCCCTTGAAGAGCAGGTGCTCCAGGTAGTGGGTGGCGCCGTTCAGCGCGGGCGACTCGTCGCGGGAGCCGACGTGCGCCCAGATGCCGAAGGTGGCGGAGCGCACGGACGGCAGGGTCTCGGTGACGATGCGCAGGCCGCCCGGGAGGGTGGTCTTGCGGACCGTGCCGATGCCGTCTCTGCCCTTGATCAGGGTTTGGGTACGGGCGACGGCCCGCGCCTCCGTGGAGGTGCGGGCCGTCGCCTGGGAGCTACGGGACGTCACTTGTCGCCGTCGTCCTTCTTGTCCTCGGAGCCCTCTTCGCCCTCGATCACGGGGATGAGGGAGAGCTTGCCGCGGGAGTCGATCTCGGCGATCTCGACCTGGACCTTGGAGCCCACGCCGACGACGTCCTCGACGTTCTCCACGCGCTTGCCGCCGGCGAGCTTGCGGATCTGCGAGATGTGCAGCAGACCGTCCTTGCCCGGGAGCAGCGACACGAACGCGCCGAAGGTCGTCGTCTTCACGACGGTGCCCAGGTAGCGCTCGCCGACCTCCGGCATGGTCGGGTTGGCGATGCCGTTGATCGTGGCGCGGGCGGCCTCGGCCTGCGAGCCCTGCTGGGCACCGATGTAGATGGTGCCGTCGTCCTCGATCGTGATCTCGGCGCCGGTGTCCTCCTGGATCTGGTTGATCATCTTGCCCTTGGGGCCGATGACCTCGCCGATCTTGTCCACGGGGATCTTGACGGTGATGATCCGCGGGGCGTTGGGGGACATCTCGTCCGGCGTGTCGATCGCTTCCATCATCACGTCGAGGATGTGGAGGCGGGCGTCACGGGCCTGCTTGAGGGCGGCGGCCAGGACGGAGGCGGGGATGCCGTCCAGCTTGGTGTCGAGCTGGAGGGCGGTGACGAACTCCTTGGTGCCGGCGACCTTGAAGTCCATGTCGCCGAAGGCGTCCTCCGCACCGAGGATGTCGGTGAGGGCGACGTAGTGCGTCTCGCCGTTGATCTCCTGGGAGATCAGGCCCATGGCGATACCGGCGACGGGGGCCTTGAGGGGCACACCGGCGTTCAGCAGCGACATGGTGGAGGCGCAGACCGAGCCCATGGACGTCGAGCCGTTGGAGCCGAGGGCCTCGGACACCTGACGGATCGCGTAGGGGAACTCCTCGCGCGTCGGCAGCACCGGCACGATGGCGCGCTCGGCGAGGGCGCCGTGGCCGATCTCGCGGCGCTTGGGGGAGCCGACGCGGCCGGTCTCGCCGACGGAGTACGGCGGGAAGTTGTAGTTGTGCATGTAGCGCTTGCGGGTCACCGGGGAGAGGGTGTCCAGCTGCTGCTCCATCCGGAGCATGTTGAGGGTGGTGACGCCCAGGATCTGGGTCTCGCCACGCTCGAACAGCGCCGAGCCGTGCACGCGCGGGATGGCCTCGACCTCGGCGGCCAGCGTACGGATGTCCGTGACGCCGCGGCCGTCGATGCGGACCTTGTCCTTGATGACGCGCTCACGGACCAGGGACTTGGTCAGCGAGCGGTACGCGGCGGAGATCTCCTTCTCGCGACCCTCGAACTGCGGGAGCAGCTTCTCGGCGGCCAGACCCTTGACGCGGTCCAGCTCGGCCTCGCGCTCCTGCTTGCCCGCGATGGTGAGGGCCTGCGTCAGCTCGTCCTTGACCGCGGCGGTGAGCGCCTCCAGGACGTCGTCCTGGTAGTCGAGGAAGACCGGGAACTCGCCGGTGGGCTTGGCGGCCTTCGACGCGAGGTCGGCCTGGGCCTTGCAGAGCACCTTGATGAAGGGCTTCGCGGCGTCCAGACCGGCGGCGACGACCTCCTCGGTCGGCGCCTCGGCGCCGCCCTGGACCAGCTGGATCGTCTTCTCGGTGGCCTCGGCCTCGACCATCATGATCGCGACGTCGCCGTCCTCCAGGACGCGGCCCGCGACGACCATGTCGAAGACGGCGTCCTCGAGCTCGGTGTGCGTCGGGAAGGCCACCCACTGGTTGTTGATCAGCGCGACGCGGACGCCGCCGATCGGACCGGAGAAGGGCAGACCGGCCAGCTGCGTGGACGCGGACGCGGCGTTGATCGCGACGACGTCGTACAGGTGGTCGGGGTTGAGCGCCATGATCGTGGCGACGACCTGGATCTCGTTGCGCAGGCCCTTCTTGAAGGAGGGGCGCAGCGGGCGGTCGATCAGCCGACAGGTGAGGATGGCGTCCTCGGAGGGACGGCCCTCACGGCGGAAGAAGCTGCCGGGGATCTTGCCGGCGGCGTACATCCGCTCCTCGACGTCCACCGTGAGGGGGAAGAAGTCGAGCTGGTCCTTGGGGTTCTTGGAAGCCGTGGTGGCCGACAGCACCATGGTGTCGTCGTCCAGGTAGGCCACGGCGGAGCCGGCGGCCTGGCGGGCCAGACGGCCCGTCTCGAAACGGATGGTGCGGGTGCCGAAGGAGCCGTTGTCGATGACGGCCTCGGCGTAGTGGGTCTCGTTCTCCACTAGCAAATTCTCCGATACTTTTCGTCTTTCGTCCCTGGGCCTGCCCGTGTGGCAGGGGGACGGTGGCGGAGAAGCGCGCCGTCTGGTGCGGGCCGGTCTTCGATCGAAGCCCTCGGGGTTCGCAATCTCCCGGGGGCCACTACCGAGGACCGGCGGCGGCGAGGTGCGCTTCTCCTCGTTCGTGTGCGTGCGGCAGCCCTCCGGGCGCCTCACGCTGTGTCGTGCCTCTTGCGTTGTGCTACCACACTACAAAGGGGTGGTGACACTCCGCACGTTTCCGCCCGTACGTCCCGCGTGCGTCGGGGCCGCGCGCCCCCTGCCGACGGGGTCGGCGGGGCCGGCGGAGTTCCGGTGTGTACAGCAAAGGGAGCGGTCCCCCGATCTCCCGGGAACCGCTCCCCTCACGGCGTCCTACTTGGCGCCCGCCGCACCGCGGCGGATGCCGAGGCGGTCGACCAGCGCACGGAAGCGCTGGATGTCCTTCTTGGCGAGGTACTGCAGCAGACGGCGACGCTGACCGACCAGGATCAGCAGACCACGGCGGGAGTGGTGGTCGTGCTTGTGGGTCTTGAGGTGCTCGGTCAGGTCCGAGATGCGGCGGGAGAGCATCGCGACCTGGACCTCGGGGGAGCCGGTGTCGCCCTCCTTGGTACCGAACTCGGTGATGATCTGCTTCTTCGTAGCGGCGTCGAGCGACACGCGATACTCCTCATGAGTCTCGTTGATGCCATCGAGTGCCCCTGGTCTGCGTCTCAGGGGGGCTTCTGTGACTCGGGTGGCGGGGGTCCGCTGGGGGCTACCTCCGAGTCCGGGGGTGCGCACACAAACGGCCACGGGACAGAGTACCAGCTTGGAGGGGTACGTCCGACCGGGGGCGGGTGACCGACAAGGTGCCGACCGACCGGGGGCCGCCCCGTCCCGGGTCGTCTTCCGCGAGGAGCGCCGACCGTCGTGGCCGCCGTATCCCGCCCCCGGCCCCAGCCCTCGGTGCTCCCTCGTGGGGGTGACGCCGGTGACGTGAGGGAGAAACCTTTACCCCGAAGGGGCGGGCGGGAAGCGGCCGGGCCGTGGACCACGCTGTCGCCGACGGGCGGGGTGCGGACATCGGCAAACCCCTGACCAGCGCGAACGAGGACAAGTAGGGTGACCTGACAGCTTGTTGACACGAAGCTCGTTGACACGAAGCTCGTTGGCACGGACGAAGGGACCCAGCCGCGATGGCCGAGGCCGAGGACAAGGAACTCAAGGCGCGCAAGGAGCGGGAGAAGGACGAGCTGTACGCCCTCGACATCTCCGGCGTCGAGTGGCACAGCGCGCCGGGGACCGAGGATCAGCAGGAGCGGGTCGAGATCGCCTACCTCCCGGAGGGTGCCGTGGCCATGAGGTCCTCGCTCGACCCCGACACCGTGCTGCGGTACACGGAGGGAGAGTGGCGGGCGTTCGTACTGGGGGCACGGGACGGGGAGTTCGATCTGGAGCCGGCACCGGGGGACGGGACACCGGCTGCGTAGAGGGCGGGGCGCGGGCGCGAGGCGCGGACCGGGCGCAGGGGTGGGGAGCCGGGGTCGGCTGCCCGCCCCTCTTGTTTTGCGTCGGTCCACTTGTCGTTCTGCGTCGGTCCTCTTGTTCGTGTCGGTCCTCTTGTTCTGTGTGGGCCCTCGCCTTGTGGGTCCTGTGTGCGCGGGGAGACCGCACCGGCGGTGGGGACAAGTCGGGCGCACGAAGATCCAGTCTGGGCAGCATGCCCAAGTTGCTCCCCTTTCAGGCCGCTTGGGCGCTTCGGGTGAGCCGGTCGGGAGAGACGGGCCTGCCGGGCCCGCGCTCCTGATGATTAGGCTGGGGTGCAGCACGTCGCGAGTTGCCCGCACGCGGGTGGTACGGGCTGTGTGACTTGGCCCGGGGCCCGAGGGGGGATCAGCCCGGCGACATCAGACGACAGGAACGGTCGCCCCAGCACGGCATGAGGGTGCTCGACCACACCAGGAGGAATTGTGAGCAGCGATCGGGACGGGATGCGCGGGGGCTGGGCCACACCCGACGATGACCAGCCCGACGCGGAGTCCGCCATCGAGATGACGGGCGAGTTCACCATCGACTACGCGCCCCCTGCCTGGTACACGCAGAACACCTCTCCGGGAGGGGCCGGTGCGGAACCGGGTGCGGGTGCTGACACGAGTGCGGGGGCGGGTACGGGTGCGGGCGTTCCTCCGGTCGCCGGTTCCGTGAGGCCGCCGATCGGGCTGCCGTTCGCGCCGCCCGTCGGTGCTCCTCTCGACATGTCCGGTGTGCCCGGTTCGTATCCGCCTCCCTGGCCTCCGACGGCCGCCGCACCCGCGCCCGTGGCCGGCGCCGAGGGTGAGGGCCACGGGGACATCGAGAGCGGGGCGACCATGCGGATCTCCGCTGCCGCGATGAAGCGCGAGATCGGGGATGGTGCTGCCGCCGAGGGTGCCTCCGGAGCGGGTGCGGGTGCGACTTCCGGTGCGGGCTCTGACGCGGGTGCCGCCCGTGGTGCTGCGAGTGCTGGTGACTTCGAGTTGAACGCGCCGCAGGTGGCGGGCGGGGAGTCGGCGAACGCCGCGCGCTCCGACGCCGGGGTTTCTGGCTCCGGGGACGTGACGACAGCCGGTACGGCCGCGGAGGCACCGCCTCAGGGTGCGGAGGGTGCCGGTGCCGACGCGGCTGCCGGTGCCAACGCTGTCCCCCAGCCCGCCGAGGCCGTGGTGTCGTCCGGCGCGGGCCAGGACGCTCAGGGCGGAGAGGGCCAGGACGCTCAGGCCAAAGAGGGCGAGGTCAGCGACGGCGGTGTGGTCGCCGAGGGGTCGGCCGGTGCGGATGCGTCCGGCGAGGCCGGTGCCGTAGAGGCCGGTGCCGCTCAGGCCGGTGCCGCTCAGGCCGGTGCCGCTCAGGCCGGTGCCGCTCAGGCCGGTGTCGCTCAGGCCGGTGTCGCTCAGGCCGGTGTCGCTCAGGCCGGTGTCGCTCAGGCCGGTGGCCCCGAGGGCGCGTCGGCCGACGGTGCCGAGCGGCAGGATGTCGTCTCCGGCGAGGCCGAGCCGGGTGCGGTCGCCCAACAGGATGCCGTGGCCGAGAGTTCTGTCCCGCGGAATTCCGTGCCGCATGAGGCACCGGCTGAGGGCCCCGCACCGCAGGCCGCCGTTGCGCAGGACCTCGCCCCGCAGAACTCCGGTCCGCATGGCGCCGTTCCTGCCGAGCCCGTCGACGGCGCCCCCGGCACCGCCGAGCCCCAGGACACGGCGCCGCAGACCGTAGAGCCCCCGACCGCCGCGCCTCAGCCGGCCGCGCCCCAGGACGCCGTGCCCGCTCCGGGCGCCCCCGGTGGCGTACCGCAGACGCCTCCCGCCTGGACGCCTCCGGCGCAGCAGGGTGCGCTTCCACCGTTGCCGCCCGCGTACCAACTGGCCACGCCGCCGGCGCCTGCCGCGGGAGCACAGTGGCCGCCGGTTGCGCCGACGGCACCGGTGCATCCCGAGGTGCCGAACCAGCAGCCCGCGGCCGCGCAGGGCGAGCAGCCGGTGCCGCCGCCCCAGCAGCAGCCGTTCCCCCCGCAGGCCCCCCAGGGTGCGCCTGCCGCCTGGGGCAACCCGGTCGACGTCACGCCCGGTGCCTCTGGTGGGCCCAGTGCACCTGCCACGCCCGGTGCGCCGGTCACCCCCGGGGCCCCTGTGCCAACCGGCGCGCCCGGCACCACTGGCACCCCCGGCGCCCCCGCATCACCCGGCGCTCCCACCGCCCCCGGCGCACCGGTCACCCCCGGCGCACCCCTGCCCCCCGCCCCACCGCACGCCTCCGCGACGCCCGTCATCCCGGCCCCGGCACCCGCGCCCGACCAGCAGCCGACGGCACCCCAGGCACCCCACGCCCCGCCCCCCGCCGGTTACGGCTTCCCGCAGCCCGCTGCGCCCGTACCCCCGCAGGCGCCCCTCCCCCGGCAGGCCGGCTACGGCTTCCCCCAGCCCCCGGCCCAGCCCGGACACCCCGAACAGCCCGCCCCTCAGCCCGGCTACGGCTTCCCGCCCGGCGCCCCGGCCCAGCCCGAGCAGCCCGGCACCCCCGCGCCCACCCCGCCTCCGGCACAGCCGGCCCCTGGTTACGGCTTCCCGCAGCCCGGTGCGCCCGTACCCCCGCACGCGCCCCTCCCCCAGCAGGCCGGCTACGGCTTCCCGCAGCCCCCGGTTCAGCCCGGACACCCCGAACAGCCCGCCCCTCAGCCCGGCTACGGCTTCCCGCCCGGCGCCCCGGCGCCTCAGGGTCCGCCCAACTCCCCTGCTCCCCCGGGCGGTTACGGCTTCCCCCAGCCCCCGGCCCAGCCCGGACACCCGGAGCACACGGGCCAGCCCGGCCAGCCCGGGGGGCACCCGTATCCCACAGCGCCCACCGCTCCCACCGCCCCCGTGGACCCTCGTACAGGCGCGGCCTGGCCGCAGCCCGTGCAGCATGATCAGCGGCAGCCCACCAACCCCGGTGTGGCGCCGCTCGGTTACACGGCCGCGGTGGAGTTGTCGTCCGACCGGCTGCTGAACAGCAAGAAGCAGAAGACGAAGAGCAGCCGTCCGGCGTCCGGGGGCGGGCGGTTCAGGCTGGGGGGCAAGAAGGAGGAGGCCGAGCGGCAGCGGAAGTTGGAGCTGATCAGGACGCCGGTGCTGTCCTGCTACCGCATCGCGGTCATCAGCCTCAAGGGCGGTGTCGGCAAGACGACGACCACCACGGCCCTCGGCTCGACACTCGCCACGGAGCGGCAGGACAAGATCCTCGCGATCGACGCCAACCCGGACGCCGGAACGCTCGGCCGTCGCGTGCGGCGCGAGACCGGGGCGACCATCCGTGACCTCGTCCAGGCGATCCCGTACCTCAACTCGTACATGGACATCCGGCGGTTCACCTCGCAGGCGGCCTCGGGGCTGGAGATCATCGCCAACGACGTGGACCCCGCCGTCTCCACGACGTTCAACGACGAGGACTACCGGCGCGCGATCGACATCCTCGGCAAGCAGTACCCGATCATCCTCACCGACTCCGGCACCGGCCTGCTCTACAGCGCCATGCGCGGGGTGCTCGACCTCGCCGACCAGCTCATCATCATCTCGACGCCGTCCGTGGACGGGGCGAGCAGCGCCAGTACGACGCTGGACTGGCTGTCCGCGCACGGGTACCAGGACCTGGTTGCCCGTTCCCTCACGGTCATCTCGGGGGTGCGCGAGACCGGCAAGATGATCAAGGTGGACGACATCGTCTCCCACTTCGAGACGCGCTGCCGGGGTGTCGTCGTCGTGCCCTTCGACGAACACCTCTCGGCCGGCGCCGAGTTGGACCTCGACATGATGCGGCCGAAGGTGCGGGAGGCGTACTTCACGCTCGCCGCGATGGTCGCCGAGGACATCGCCAGGCACCAGCAGTCGCACGGCCTGTGGACTTCGGACGGCAACCCGCCGCCGGTGGTCGCCCCGCCTCTGCCCGGCCAGCAGATCCCCGGTCAGCAGCCGTATCCGCAGCAGCAGGGCCAGCCGTACCCCGGCCAGCCCTACCCGGGTCAGCCGGCCCCCGGCCAGGCCCCCGCCCCGCAGCCCTATGGTCACCCCGGCCAGCCGGCTCCCGGACAGCCCTACCCACCGCAGCACCCGCAGCACCCGCAGCCGGGCCAGTCCTACCCGCCGGCTCCGCCTCAGCAGTAAGAGGCGGCGGCAGGCATCGGGAAGACGAGCAGAGGGCCCGTACCGTTCACGGATCGTGAACGGTACGGGCCCTGTGTCGGCTCCGACTTCGGACGGCCGGAGCCGACCGGCTTCGCTACTCCGGCCGGTACGCCGCGATCAGCTCCCGGCACCTCTTCACGTCCTCGCCCATCGCCACGAGCAGCGCGTCCAGCGAGTCGAACTTCGCCTGGCCGCGCACGAAGGCGAGGAAGTCGACGGCGGCGTGCAGGCCGTAGAGGTCGAGTCCGACGCGGTCGATGGCGTACGCCTCGACCGTGCGCTCGGTGCCGTCGAACTGCGGGTTCGTGCCGACGGAGATCGCGGCGGGCATGGCCTCGCCGTCGATGTGCAGCCAGCCGGCGTAGACGCCGTCGGCGGGGATCGCGGTGTGCGGGAGGGTCTCGACGTTGGCTGTCGGGAAGCCCAGTTCGCGTCCGCGCTGCGCACCGCGGACGACGACGCCCTCGACGCGGTGGGGCCGGCCGAGGATCTCGCGCGCGCCCTCGACGTCGCCCTCGGCGACCAGTCGCCGGGTCAGGGTCGAGGAGAACGGCTGTCCGCCGCCCACCTCGCCGGTGACGACCAGGTCGACGACCTCGACCTCGAAGTCGTACGTCTTGCCCTGCTCGGCCAGGAACGCCACGTCTCCGGCGGCCTTGTGGCCGAAGCGGAAGTTGGGGCCCTCGACGACGGCCTCGGCGTGCAGCCTGTCGACCAGGACCTTGACGACGAAGTCGGCCGGGGACAGCCGTGAGAACTCGGAGGTGAACGGCAGGATCAGCACCGCGTCCACTCCCAGGTCCGCCATGAGTTCGGCACGGCGGTGGTGCGGGGCGAGCAGCGGCGGGTGGGTGCCGGGGCGCACGACCTCGCTGGGGTGCGGGTCGAAGGTCACGACGACGGCGGGAACGCCCCGTTCGCGGGCGCGTTCCACGGCGTGCCGGAGCATCAGCTGGTGCCCGCGGTGCACCCCGTCGTAGGAACCGATGGTGACGACGCTGCGCCCCCAGTCCTCGGGGATGTCCTCCAAGCCACGCCAGCGCTGCACTGTGACCGCTCCTCGTCGAACCCGTGTCCGTATTGACGCCTAACCCTTGCGCAGGTCTAAGGGTGCCATGCCCGGTGCTCTCGGCCCGCATCGGCATCCGTGCTGTGACCCGGAGCACGGGAAGTCGGCCCGGTTCACGCGGGTACCCGCACCCCCTGTACGCCCGCCAGGTTCTCGATCATCCGGCGGGTGCTCGGCCCGACCACCGCCGCCCACTCCTGGGGTGTGCCGCTCAGCCAGCCCGCCACCAGCCCCGCGAAACCGGGCACATGGCGGGCCAGGTCGACGAGCGCCCAGTCGAACCGGGTCGCCCCTTCCGGCGTACGGACGAGCAGCAGTCCGACCCGGTGGACCAGCAGGCGGGTGGCCGCGGCGTCGTCCGTCCCGTCCCTGCCGTCCCGCGTCCCTTCCGTGTCCGGGGTCACGCCGCGCGCGGCGGCCGCCCGCAGGAGGGCGTCGAGGACGGACGGGTCCCGCTCGGTGGCCATCACCAGGTCGAGCAGTTCGCGCCGCAGGGGGCCGGAGGCAGGGGTGCCCGGCTCGGCGAAGACCGCCGCGAGGGCCGCGCGGACCTGCACGGGACCGTCCACGATCAGGCCACTGACCAGAGGGAACAGCACGGCGCGGGTCCCCGGACCGTGCTCCAGCCTGCGGTCGACGTACGCGGCCACGTGCCCGGCCACCTCCGGGCGCCGCTCGACGACCTCCCGGACCAGGACGGTGACGCGGCGCGCGAGTCCGGGCGTGGTGACCTCGGCGAGGGTGCGCAGGGCCTCGCCGTCCGCGCCCTCGGCGCCCGGGGTACGCAACCGGGCGCGGAAGGCGTCGAGGACCGGGTCCGGGTGGGTGGCGAGCGCGGTGACCAGGGCGCTCGCGGGCAGTTGCGGGTCCCCGGCCGCGAAGCGTTCCAGCGCCTGCGGCAGATACCGCGGCCGGGTCAGCGGATCCCGTACGAGCAGGGCGAGGGCACCGCTGTGCAGGGTGACATCGGCGGGGCGGCCCAGCAGGGCGAGCGCCGCGTGGCGCAGCAGCCCGCGGTCGGCCTCCGTGTCCACGTGCGGAGCGGTCCGCAGTCCGTACGCGAGCCCGGCGACCCGCCGGGCCGGGCGGTCGTCGTGCGCCCATCGGTCGACCGCCCGGCACACCGCCGAGGGCTCCTCCTCGGAGAGCACCGCGAGCAGTTCGTCGCCGCGCCGGTGCGCGTTGTCGACCAGCGCCTCGGTGAGGTCGTCCAGGGCGCATCGCCGATGGGTGTGCAGCAGCGCCTGCGCGGCTGTCGCGACAGTGGCGTCGGGGGTCGCGACCAGCGGAGTGTCGTCGAGGAACCAGCGGGTGAGCAGCGGTTGCACGACGGCTGGGCGGGCCGCGAGGAGCCGGGAGACCACGTCCAGGTAGCGGGGCCCCGCGCCGGTGGCCGGGTCGGCGACGACCAGGCGTCGTAGCAGGTCGAACCGTTCCGCCTCGGGCAGCGGCAGCGCCGCCCAGAAGTCCGGCCCGAACTCCCCCGGCACGCCCCGGCCCTGGGCCCGCCAGGCCCCGATCCGCTCGGTGAGGAAGCGCAGGACCCGGGTGTACGGCGTCGCGTCGGGCACCCGGAGCAGCACCTCGGACAGGAGACGGGTGGCCCACCAGGTGGGGTCGTCGGGGGCCGGGGAGCCCGGCGGCAGCAGTACGTCCAGGGCGTCGAGCAACTCCTCCAGGCGCCCGGCGAGTTCGGTGGGGCCCTGGTGCCGGGCGAGGAGGAGCAGGGCGTGGACGACGGGGCCGACACGGTGGCGGGGCACGGGGAGATCGCGGGTGGCCCGGCGGGCATGGCGGCGGACACGGGCCTCCGAGGGCATCGTGCCCCAGCCGCGCCGTGCCTCGGCCTGCGCGACCCAGCCCCGGTGCACCAGCGCGTGCAGGGCCGCGTCGAGGTCCAGGTGGGCGCCCTGGATCCAGTCGGCCAGCTCCTCGTGGGCGAAACGGTAGCCGTCGCCCGCCGGGACGAGCAGTCCCTCGGTGAGCACGGCCGAGGCCCAGCCGGTGGTGCCGCCGAGCCGCCGCCCCGGCACCGGCCCCCAGGGGAACACCGCCTCGAACGCGGTCCGGTCCAGCTCCCCCTGGCCGGGGCCCAGACATCGCCGGGCCGCCTCGTGCACCTGCCCGGCGACCTGCGCCGCGAGCCGCCGCACGGCAGTCCCCCGCACTCCGTTCACCGCGGCGAGCCGCACGGCGACGCGCAGACACATCAGATCCAGGTAGGCACCCAGCACCTCGTCCCGGCCGGGCCGTCCCGAGGGGGCGCGGGAGGCTCCCGCGGCGGCGGAGGGTGCCGCGGCGTGGTGCGGCCCGGCGAGGGCGCCATCCTCGCCGGGCCGTCCGCCCGGGGTGGCCGGGAGCGCCGCCCGCACCTCGGACAGGAGCCGCAGGGTGAGCGGGTGCCGGGCGTCGGGCCCGGCGAGCGCGTCCTCGGGGAGCCCGTACCGGAGCCGGGCCCGCCGGGCCTCGCTCTCCGTCAGGTCACCCAGCCGTACGCAGGCGGGCAGCGACTCCTCCTCTCCGCCGGCCGCCTGCCCGTGCAGCAGCTCCGCCGGGAACCGCGCCCCGGCCCGTTCCCAGTACTCGGCGCGGCAGGCCACCACGAGCCGAGCCCCGTTCTCCCGCAGCCACCGTGCCGTCCCGGCGGTCCACTCGGCCAGCCGGTGCGCGAGCGTCGGCGGCATCTCCTCGGGCCCGTCGAGAAGCAGCAGCAGGGGCCGTCCCTCCGCCACGGCGAGCCGGGCGAGCCGCTCGGGCCGGATGTCCCCCAGCTCACCGCCGTACCGGCCGGACGAGGACCGTCCCGCCTCACCGAGCCCGTCCTCCGCAGCCGCAAAAGTCCCTGGCGCCCCGGACCCCTGCGGGGCCGTCGAGGCCGCGAACGCCGCCGGCGCCCGGCCCCCGTGCCCCGCCGACGCCGACGCCGCCACGATCCGCCCCGCCCGCTCCAGCGCGCGTCGTGCCGCGTCCGCCACGGAGTCGTCGTCGGACAGGAGGTCGGCGCCGCGGAGCCACAGGGTGGGCGCGGGCTCGGGGCCCCGGCCGCGCCGGGCGGCGAGGGCGGCCAGCTCTGTCGTACGCCCGCTGCCGGGTGGGCCGACGAGGCCGAGGACCATGGCGGGGCCGTCGACGAAGGCGGTGAACTCCCTTACGACATCGGCGCGTTCGACCGGGTCACCGGCCGCCGCGACGGCTCCGAGTCCCGGCCCCGGTCCGTCCGATCCCACGGTGGTGGCCGTGAGCTCCAGCACCCCGGCCAGGTTGAGATCGGTGCCGTACGCGCCCACGGTCGCCGCGTTGCGGGCGAGCAGCTCGGCCAGTGGCCGCTCGGCTCGCCAGCCGCGCAGGGGCACGGCGAAGCCGGTGGTGCGGTGCGCCGCCTGAAGCGCCGTGCCGAGCACGCCCACCACGGCGCCGGTGGTCATGTCGAGGACGGGTCCGCCGGCCGCGCCGCCGCCCAGCCGCAGCGCCTCGCTTCCGGCCGTCCCGATCGCCAGCTCCAGGGCGCCGCGCAGCAGATGGAATCCGTCGGTCGCCGTGTACGTGACATCCGCCGTGCCCAGCACCCGTGCCTCGCGCCAGCCGCCGGCCGCGATGCGGACGTACGCGCCCGTCGCGACCTCGTCCCGCAGGGCGAAGGGCAGCGGGTCCACGCACAGCCCCTCGGTGCGGATGAGCGCGAGATCGAGGGCGGGCAGCGGAGTCACCGCGTCGGAGGTCACCACACAGACGCGGTCGCCGGTGGCGTGCACCACGATGCGGGCCAGTCCGTCCACCGCCTCGTGGCTGGTGACGACCGTGCCGTGGTGGTCGGCGACGAAGCCCGTGCCGCGTGGTCGTCCCGCCAGATCGCCGACCCGCACCAGGACTTCGTCCCGCGCCGCCCGACGGCCGTCGTCGGTCGCCCGACGGCCCCGTACCGCCATGTCCTGACCTCCCCGTCGTACCTGTGTTCCGACGGTAGGCACGTGAAGATCAGCGGAACAGATCGCGCGGCGAACGCGCCCCCTTCCGCTCCCTCGGTTCACTCCGAGCGCCTGCACGAAGGGGTGAATAGCCCCGGGCAGATGGATACACCTCTGGGTGGGGGAACCGAGGGGGGAACGTGGAGCGGCGGGAACAGCGGTCCCCGTGACCGCCGCTCCACGCTCGGCTCCGGCAGGTGCCCGCACCCCTCGGGGTGCCGTCCCCTAGCCGAAGACGGCCAGGCTCTTGGCCTTGCCCTTCTGGCTCTCCACCAGGGCCAGGAAACGGCCGGTGGGGTCGAAGACGGCGACGGCCCCGCGCTCGGCGTACTCCTCGGGCATCTCCAGCCGCACCCCGTTCAGCAGCAGCCCCGCCCGCCTGTCGTCCACGTCCCAGCGGGGGAACGCGGCGTCGGCGGCCTCGGCGACCGGCATCACGGTCAGCTCCTGCTGCAGCTGGTCGAGGGTCCGCGCGGAGTCCAGCTTGTACGGCCCCACGCGGGTGCGGCGCAGCGCGGTGAGGTGGCCGCCGACACCGAGCCCGGCGCCCAGGTCGCGGGCGAGGGCGCGGATGTACGTCCCGGAGGAGCACACCACCGACACCACGAGGTCGAGCACCGGGGTGCCGTCCTCGGCGACGGCGTCCCGGACGTCGTACACGGCGAAGGAGGAGATGGTGACGGGCCGGGCGGGAATCTCGAAGTCCTCGCCGTCCCGGGCCCGCTTGTAGGACCGCACGCCGTCGATCTTGATGGCGCTGACCTTGGACGGCACCTGCATGATCCGTCCGGTCAGCTCCGCGACTCCGGCGTCGACGGCTTCGCGGGTGACCTTCGACGCGTCGACCGACGCCGTGATCTCGCCCTCGGCGTCGTCGGTGAGAGTCGTCTGCCCGAGCCGGACGGTCCCGAGGTACTCCTTCTCCGTGAGCGCGAGGTGACCGAGCAGCTTGGTCGCCCTCTCCACTCCCAGGACGAGCACTCCGGTGGCCATGGGGTCGAGCGTCCCCGCGTGCCCGACCCGCCGGGTCCGGGCGATGCCGCGCATCTTGGCGACGACGTCGTGCGAAGTGAAGCCCGACGGCTTGTCGACGATGACAAGGCCGTCGGGCGTGGTGTTCTTCTGGCGCTGCTCGGTCATTCGGCGGCGTCGTCCTCGTCGTCGTCCGGCTTGCGGTACGGGTCGGCCTCACCGGCGTACTTCGCGCCCGACGCGCTCTCGCGCACCTGGGCGTCCGAGGCGCGCGCCTTGTCAAGGAGGTCGTCGATGGTCTTGGCGGTGTCCGGGAGGGCGTCGGCCACGAAGGTGAGGGTCGGTGTGAACTTCACCTGAGCGGCCCGCCCGACCTCGGAGCGGAGGATGCCCTTGGCGCTCTCCAGCCCCGCGGCGGCGGCCGCCCGCTCCTCGTCGTCCCCGTACACCGTGTAGAAGACGGTCGCCTCCCGCAGGTCCCCGGTCACCCGGGTGTCCGTGATGGTGACGTGGGAGCCGAGCCGCGGGTCCTTGATCCCGCGCAGCAGCTTCTGGGCCACCACCTCTCGGATGAGGTCCGCCAGCCTCTTGGCACGCGCGTTGTCGGCCACTGGTCCGTCTCCTAGCTCGTTCTGCGTTACTGCTGGTTCTTGAATGGTCTCTGCGACCGGTCAGTCGTCGTCACCGTGCAACCGCCGTCTGACCGAGAGCAGTTCGATCTCGGGACGCCCCGCGACCAGCCGCTCGCACCGGTCGAGTACGTCGGTCAGGTGCCCCGTGTCACCCGACACCACCGCCAGCCCGATCACGGCCCGGCGGTGCAGATCCATATGGTCGACCTCCGCCACGCTCACCGCGAACTTGCGGTGCAGCTCGGCCACGATCGGGCGGACGACGGAGCGCTTCTCCTTCAGCGACCGTACGTCGCCGAGCAGGAGATCGAAGGACAGAGTCCCCACGTACATGTGTGTGTCCGGTTCACCCGCCGGTACGGGATAGACGGCCCGGCCGCATCGCGGGCGGGAACATCAGAACCGTACATCGAAAGGCGCGGACCCTCGACGGGATTGTTCGTGGGGCCCGAGGGGGCGAAGCCCCCAGGAACGGCCACACCGGCCGGGGGTGAACAGGTCACCCCCGGCCGGCATGGACCACCGCTGGTTACGACCGCGGCTTCTCGCGCATCTCGTACGTCGCGATGACGTCGTCGATCTTGATGTCGTTGAAGTTGCCGAGGTTGATACCGCCCTCGAACCCTTCGCGGATCTCGGTGACGTCGTCCTTGAAGCGACGCAGACCGGAGATGGTGAGGTTCTCCGCGATGACCTTGCCGTCGCGGACGAGTCGAGCCTTCGTGTTGCGCTTGACCTCGCCCGAACGGACCAGGACACCGGCGATGTTGCCCAGCTTGGACGACTTGAAGACCTCGCGGATCTCCGCCGTGCCGAGCTCGACCTCCTCGTACTCCGGCTTGAGCATGCCCTTGAGGGCCGCCTCGATCTCCTCGATGGCCTGGTAGATCACCGAGTAGTACCGGACGTCGACGCCCTCGCGCTCCGCCATCTGCTGTGCGCGGCCCGCGGCGCGGACGTTGAAGCCGATGACGATGGCGTCGGAGCCGGTCGCCAGGTCGATGTCCGACTCGGTGACCGCACCCACACCGCGGTGCAGGATGCGGATGTCGACCTCTTCGCCGACGTCGAGCTGGAGCAGCGAGGACTCGAGGGCCTCCACCGAACCGGACGCGTCGCCCTTGATGATGAGGTTGAGTTCCTGCACCAGACCGGCCTTGAGGGCCTCGTCCAGGTTCTCCAGGGAGAACCGGACGCCACGCCGCGCGAAGTTGGCGTTGCGCTCGCGCGCCGCGCGCTTCTCGGCGATCTGACGTGCCGTGCGGTCCTCGTCGACGACGAGGAAGTTGTCGCCGGCGCCCGGGACGTTGGTGAGACCGAGCACGAGGACGGGGGTCGAGGGACCCGCTTCCTCGACGTTGTTGCCGTTGTCGTCGAGCATCGCCCGGACTCGGCCGTACGCGTCGCCGACCACCATCGTGTCGCCGATGCGCAGCGTGCCGCGCTGGACGAGGACGGTGGAGACGGCACCGCGGCCGCGGTCGAGGTGGGACTCGATCGCGATGCCCTGCGCGTCCTGCTGGGGGTTGGCCCGCAGGTCGAGCGAGGCGTCCGCGGTGAGGACCACGGCCTCCAGCAGGGAGTCGATGTTCAGCCCCTGCTTGGCGGAGATGTCGACGAACATGGTGTCGCCGCCGTACTCCTCGGCCACCAGACCGAACTCGGTGAGCTGACCGCGCACCTTGGTCGGGTCGGCGCCCTCGACGTCGATCTTGTTGACCGCGACCACGATCGGCACACCGGCCGCCTTGGCGTGGTTCAGCGCCTCGATCGTCTGGGGCATCACACCGTCGTTGGCCGCCACCACGAGGATCGCGATGTCGGTCGACTTGGCACCACGGGCACGCATGGCGGTGAACGCCTCGTGGCCCGGGGTGTCGATGAAGGTGATCCTGCGCTCTTCGTCGTTGACCTGGGTCGCGACCTGGTACGCACCGATGTGCTGCGTGATACCGCCGGCCTCGCCCGCGACGACGTTCGTCTTGCGGATGGTGTCGAGGAGGCGGGTCTTACCGTGGTCGACGTGACCCATGACGGTGACGACCGGCGGACGGACCACCAGGTCCTCCTCGTCGCCCTCGTCCTCGCCGAACTCGATGTCGAAGGACTCGAGCAGCTCGCGGTCCTCCTCCTCGGGGCTGACGATCTCGAGGATGAAGTTCATCTCGTCCGCGAGGAGCTTCAGCGTCTCGTCGGAGACGGACTGCGTGGCAGTGACCATCTCGCCGAGGTTCATCATCACGCCGACGAGCGACGCCGGGTTGGCGCCGATCTTCTCGGCGAAGTCGGTGAGCGACGCACCGCGCGACAGGCGGACGGACTGTCCGTTGCCGCGAGGCAGCATCACGCCGCCGACCGACGGGGCCTGCATGGCCTCGTACTCCTGACGCCTCTGCCGCTTCGACTTGCGACCACGACGCGCGGGACCACCGGGACGGCCGAAGGCGCCCTGCGTGCCACCACGGGCACCCGGACCACCGGGACGACCACCGAAGCCGGGACGACCGCCGCCGCCACCGGGACCACCGGGACGACCGGCGAAACCGCCGCCACCGCCACCGGGACCACCCGGACGACCGGCGAAACCGCCGCCACCGCCACCGGGACCACCCGGACGACCGGCGAAACCGCCGCCGCCACCGGGACGACCGCCGCCGCCACCGGGACCACCGGGACGACCGCCTCCGCCACCGGGACCGCGGCCGCCGGGGCCACCGCCGCCGGGACGCGGACCGGCAGCCGGACGCTGCGGCATCATGCCGGGGTTCGGACGGTTGCCGCCGGGGCCGCCGCCGGGACGGGGCGCCTGCGGACGGGGCATGCCGCCCGGAGTGGGACGGGCACCGCCCGGACCGCCCTGGGGACGCGGAGCGCCACCGGGACCGCCCTGCGGACGGGGAGCCTGGCCGGGAGCCTGCGGACGCGGACCGCCGCCCTGGGCGCCGCCGGGGCCGCCGGGCCGCGGAGCGCCGCCCGGACGGGGCGCCTGCGGGCGTCCCATGCCGGTGGAGCCACCGGAGGTGAAGGGGTTGTTGCCCGGACGCGGACCGGCCGGACGGGCACCGCCCGGCTTGGGCGCGCCGGCGCCACCGGGGCGCTCGGAACGCTGGCCGCCGGGACGCGGACCCTGACCGCGGTCGCCACGGTCCTGACGGTCCTGGCCGGGACCGCCCGGACGCTGACCACCGGGACGCGGCGCTGCCGGACCGGGACGGGCGCCCGGACGCGGAGCGGACGGCGCGGAGGCGGCGGCCGGAGCCGACGGGGGCGCCTGGAACTCGGGCACGCTCGGGGCCGGGGAGGCCGGAGCGGGCTTCGGCGCCGGCGGCTTGGGACCCGGCAGCGGGCGCGGGCCCGGGGCCGGAGCCGACGCGGCGGGCTTCTCCGCGGCGGGCGGCTTCGGTGCGGCCGGACCCGGGCGCGGGGCGGCCGGACGTGCGGCCTGCGCGGGAGAGGGTGCCGCCGGACGAGCCGGGGCGGCCTTGCGCGGCGCGGGCTTGCCGCCGCCGCTGCCCTGCTGGAGGGCGTCAGTCAGTTTGCGTACAACGGGCGCCTCGATCGTCGAGGACGCCGAACGGACGAATTCACCGAGCTCTTGGAGCTTGGCCATGACGACCTTGCTCTCAACCCCGAACTCCTTGGCGAGTTCGTATACCCGGACCTTAGCCACTTCGCTCCTTTTTAGGTCCGGGTGCGTCCGGACCGTCGCTACTTCATGGGCGTACTCATCGCGTGCTCATCGAGTGCTCATCGCAATCTCGACCTACTTCCAACTCGCGGGGTACCAGGGCCGCACGGAGGTTCCGTGCGACGCGTCTTACGGTGTTGCCTGTTCGGCAACTGTTGTCTGCTCCACGTATCGGCGCAACGCCTTTGTGTCGAGCGCTCCCGGGGCACGCAGCGCCCGCGTGAACGCCCGGCGGCGTACCGCCAGGTCGAGACAGACCTGGGCGGGGTGCAGGTACGCACCCCGGCCGGGCAGCGTACCGCGATGATCGGGGACGCATTCGTCCTCGATCGCCACGACCCGCAGCAGTTCGGTCTTGGCCGATCGCTGCCTGCACCCCACACAGGTGCGTTCAGGGCATGCGCGGGCGTGCGTCCGGCCAGACACTGCTAAGTCTACCTCCCCGCACCGACCTCACCCCTTTGGGGCAAAAATCGAACGGTTGTTGTCGTGATCCAAACGACATGCGGCTTGGATCTGTTCCCCGGCCCCCGGAACCTTCCCGGGTGACCCGTTCGGACGTCCGATCGGGTGATTACTCCGACGGCTGCTCGGTGTCCGGCCGGATGTCGATCCGCCAGCCGGTGAGACGGGCGGCGAGGCGGGCGTTCTGGCCCTCCTTGCCGATCGCCAGCGACAGCTGGTAGTCGGGCACCGTCACCCGCGCGGAGCGGGCCGCGAGGTCCACCACCTCGACCTTGGAGACCCGGGCCGGGGAGAGCGCGTTCGCCACCATCTCCGCCGGGTCGTCCGACCAGTCGACGATGTCGATCTTCTCGCCGTTCAGCTCGCCCATGACGTTGCGCACCCGGCCGCCCATCGGGCCGATACAGGCGCCCTTGGCGTTCAGGCCGCTGCGGGTGGAGCGGACGGCGATCTTCGTGCGGTGACCGGCCTCGCGGGCGATGGCGGCGATCTCGACGGACCCGTCGGCGATCTCCGGCACCTCCAGCGCGAAGAGCTTCTTCACCAGGCTGGGGTGGGTGCGGGAGAGCGTCACGGAGGGACCGCGCACGCCCTTCGCCACCCGGACGACGTACGAACGCAGCCGCATGCCGTGCTGGTACGTCTCGCCCGGGACCTGTTCCTGCACCGGCAGGATGGCCTCCAGCTTGCCGATGTCGACGAGGACGTTCTTCGGGTCGCGGCCCTGCTGGACCACGCCGGTGACGATGTCGCCCTCACGCCCCGCGTACTCGCCGAGCGTCGCGTCGTCCTCCGCGTCCCGCAGCCGCTGCAGGATCACCTGTTTGGCGGTGGTGGCGGCGATGCGCCCGAAGTCCGACGGGGTGTCGTCGAACGCGCGTGCCTCCTGCCCCTCCTCCAGGTCCTCGGGGTCCTCCTTCGCCCACACGGTCACATGGCCGGTCTCCCGGTTGAGCTCCACGCGCGCGTGACGGCGGCTTCCCTCGGTGCGGTGGTAGGCGATGAGGAGGGCCGCCTCGATCGCCTCGACGAGCAGGTCGAAGGAGATCTCCTTCTCCCGTACCAAGCCCCGCAGGGCGCTCATGTCGATGTCCACGGCTACGCCTCCTCCTCTTCCGTCATGTCCTTCTGGTCCTTCTTGTCCTTGCGGTTGAACTCGACCTGGACGCGGGCCTTGTCGATCTGGTCGAAGGCGAGCCGGCGGGTGGTGGCCTTGCGGCCCTTCACGCCGGGCACTTCGAGGTCGAGGCCGTCGTCGTCCACGGTCAGGATTCTGGCGACCAGTTCCCCGTCCTCGCGGAGCGTGAACTTCACCAGCCGGTCCACGGCACGCCGGTAGTGGCGGTGCTCGGTGAGGGCGCGCTCGGCGCCCGGCGTCCCGACCTCCAGGGTGTACTCCGTCTGGCCCATCGCGTCCGTCTCGTCCAGCTTGGCCGAGAGCGCGCGGCTGACGTCGGCGACCGCGTCCAGATCCGCGCCCTCGTCCGAGTCGACGACCACGCGCAGCACCCGCTTGCGTCCGACCGAGTCCACTGCGATCTCTTCGAGATCGAGGCCCTGGGAGCGTACGAGCGGTTCCAGCAGTTCTCGCAGCCTCTCGCTCTGGGTGGTGCTCATCCGGGTGACTCCTCGGCCGCGTGTGCTGTTGTGGGTAGGGCGCGTGTCAGGTCAAAGGGTAGCCGCTCCACTGGGGTGTTGCCGTCCGCCTCCGGCCCCGGGCGGTGGCCGCGGGAGGGCGGGTACGGGTGGGGTGCGGCCTGCCGCGCGGTTCCCCGTCCCCCTTTGGGGCGCGCTGGTGGCGCCCTTGGATCACATGCGCGGGTACCGTGATCGCACCGCTTCTTTGTTCGTACGACCTCCCTAGGACGTCTGCTGTGTCGTTCAGCCTGCCGTCGCGTGCCCTGTCGGGGCCGCGCAGAAGGAGTTTGCTCGTCGGGGCCGCCGGTGCGGGCCTGCTCGTGGGGTGCTCGTCCGGAGGTGAGGGGTCGGACGTCGCCGGAGGCGGTCCGTCGGCCGTGGAGCGGGCACGCGCGCGTGTCGCCCGGGACAGCGAGGCGCTCGTCGAGCGGTACGACGCCGTCGTCGCCGCGCATCCCGATCTGGCGGCGCTGCTGACACCGCTGCGGGCAGAGGTCGTACGGCACGCCAAGGCGTTCGGGGGCGGAAAGGCGGCGGGTGGCGGGAAGGCGGGCGCGAACAAGGCCTCCGCTTCTCCGTCCGCCTCTGCTTCCGGCTCCTCCTCCGCGTCGGCGTCCCCCTCGCCCGTGCCCGAGAACCCCGGAGCCGCCCTCGCCGGGCTGGCCGCCGCCGAGCGGAAGCTCGCCGACCGGCGGGCCAAGGCGTTGCTGGAGGTGCCGGGCGAGGTGGCGCGACTGATGGCTTCCGTGGCGGCGGCGGGGGCCGGGCACGCGTACATGCTGACGGAAGGTGCGAAGTGAGCGACGGGGAGCTGAAGGCGGTCCAGGCGGCGCTCGGGGCCGAGCACGCCGCGGTGTACGGGTACGGCGTCGTGGGCGGGAAGATCGGCGAGGCGCGGCAGAGCGAGGCGCGGACGGCCTACGACGCGCACCGGGCCCGCCGGGACCGGCTCATCCGGGTGGTGCGGGACCTGGGCGGTGAGCCCGCCGTGGCGGCGGCCGGATACACGCTGCCCTTCCAGGTGACCGATTCCGGCTCCGCCGAACGGCTCGCCGCCGAGCTGGAGGAGCGGGTGGCCGGTGTGTACTCCGACCTCGTCCGGGCATCCGAGGGTGACCGGCGGAGCGCCGCGGCCGAGGCCCTGCGGGAAGCGGCGGTGCGGGCGGTGCGGTGGCGGGGCACGAGCGTAGCCTTCCCTGGTCTGGCCGAGCGGACGGCCGCCGCGGGTCCGTCGGCCGCACCGCACTCCTGATCACGGTCCGGAAGGGAACGACTCGCACATGGCGCGCAGGGCTTTCGAGGACTTCGAACCGCCGCAGCGGCTTGTGCGGGCGCTGGCCGAGACCCGGCGGCCGGACGGCGGTGACGGGATCGGCGCATGGCTGGAAAGCCTCCCCGAACTACTGCAACAGGCCGTCGATCTACGCGAGTTGACCGTCGAGCGGGTACAGGCTCCCGGTGGCCGCAGCAGTCTCGTGGTCCTCGTACGGCTGATCGACGGCACTCCCGCCGTGCTGAAGGTGGCGCCCGAGCGGGCCCGGCCGGAAAGCGAGCGGGCGGCCCTCGCGCACTGGGACGGGCGGGGCGCCGTGCGGTTGCTCGACCCCGGGGACGGGCACGGTCTGCTGCTGCTGGAGCGGCTGCGTCCCGATCTGTCGGTGCGTTCGCTGCCCGAGGCGAAGGCGTTGCTGGAGGCGGCGGCGACCTTGCGGCGGCTGTGGGTCGAGCCGCCCGGGGCGCAGGTCTTCGAGACCGTGGCGGGGCGGACGGCGCGGCAGGCCGAGCTGATGCGGTCCGGCTCCGCCGGTGACGGGGAGACCGGCGCCCTGGTCGACGCGGCTCTCGCCGTGCGGGAGGAGCTGCTCGCGGACGCGCCCGAGGAGCGGTTGCTGCACGGGACGTTCCGGCAGAGCAAGGTGCTGGCCGGGGAGCGCCTGCCGTGGCTGGCGGTGGGGCCGGACCCGGTGGTGGGTGAGTGTGCGTTCGATCTCGCCCGCCTGGTGCGGGATCGGGTGGAGGATCTGATCGCGTCGCCGTCGGGGGCGGCGATCACGCGGCGGCGGGTCAGGAAACTGGCCGAGTCGTTGGACGTGGATCAGGAGCGGTTGCGCGGGTGGACGCTGTTCCGGGCCGTGGAGTCCGGGGTACGGGCGCTGCGCGTGGGGCGGCCGAGGGATGCGGAGTTGCTGCTCGAGTTCGCCGGGTGGCTCTGACCGGTTCTGACGGTGAGCCGGTTCACCGGTCGTCATGGCCGTTCCCCGACCGGAGGGGCGTTCTGTCACGCCCTGCGATCGGGGAACGGTCCGCAAGCGACCTGTGGGGTACCTACGGGGCCCGCCCGGAGGATGCTCGGCGCGTCCTCTAGGCGGCGGTCAGGCGGGCGATCGCCTCGTCGACCGTCAGCTCCTCACGCTCACCGGTGCGGCGGTCCTTCAGCTCCAGGACGCCCTCGGCGGAGCGGCGGCCGGCGACCAGGATCTTCGGCACACCGATCAGCTCGGAGTCGGTGAACTTCACGCCAGGGGAGACACCGGCCCGGTCGTCGACCAGGACGCGGAGGCCGGCGGCCCGCAGCTTCTCGGAGACGTCGAGGGCCAGTTCGGTCTGGAGGGCCTTGCCCGCGGCGACCACGTGGACGTCGGCCGGGGCGACCTCGGCGGGCCAGCACAGGCCCTTGTCGTCGGCGGACTGCTCGGCGAGGGCGGCGACCGCGCGGGAGACGCCGATGCCGTAGGAGCCCATGGTGACCCGGACGGGCTTGCCGTGCTGACCGAGGACGTCGAGCTTGAGGGCGTCGGCGTACTTGCGGCCCAGCTGGAAGATGTGGCCGATCTCGATGGCGCGGTCCAGCTTGAGCCCGGTGCCGCAGTTCGGGCAGGGGTCGCCCTCCTGGACGACCACGACGTCGACGTACGCGCCGACCTCGAAGTCACGGCCCGCGACGACGTTCTTCGCGTGGGTGCCCGGCTTGTTGGCGCCGGTGATCCAGGCGGTGCCCGGCGCGACGCGCGGGTCGGCGATGTAGGTGACCTTCTCGCCGAGGCCCTGCGGGCCGACGTAGCCGCGGACCAGGTCGGGGCGGCCCGCGAAGTCCGCCTCGGTGACCATCTCGACGACCGCCGGGGCGAAGTGCGCCTCGACCTTGCCCATGTCGACCTCGCGGTCGCCGGGGACACCGACGGCGACGATCTCGCCGTCGACCTTCACGAGGAGGTTCTTGAGGGTGGCGGAGGCCTCGACGCCGAGGTGGGCGGCGAGGGTCTCGATGGTCGGGGTGTCGGGCGTCGGGATCTCCTCGAGGGCGGCCACGCCCTCGGCGTCCACCGGCTTCAGCTCGAACGTGATCGCCTCGGTGTTGGCGGCGAAGTCGCAGGCGGGGCAGTCCGCGAAGGTGTCCTCGCCGGCGCCGGCCGGGGCCAGGAACTCCTCCGACTTGGAGCCGCCCATCGCGCCCGCCGTGGCGGCGCAGATGCGGTAGTCGAGACCCAGACGCTCGAACACCTTCTGGTACGCCTGACGGTGCAGGGCGTACGACTGGGCGAGGCCCTCGTCCTCGGTGTCGAAGGAGTACGAGTCCTTCATCAGGAACTCGCGGCCGCGCAGGATGCCGGCGCGGGGGCGGGCCTCGTCGCGGAACTTGGTCTGGATCTGGTAGAGGATCACCGGCAGGTCCTTGTAGGAGGATGCCTGGTCCTTCACGATCAGCGTGAAGATCTCCTCGTGGGTGGGGCCGAGGAGGTAGTCGCCGCCCTTGCGGTCCTTGAGACGGAACAGCTCGGGGCCGTACTCGTCCCAGCGGCCGGTCGCCTCGTACGGCTCCTTCGGCAGCAGGGCGGGGAGCAGGACCTCCTGGGCGCCGATCGCGTCCATCTCCTCGCGGACGATGCGCTCCACGTTGGCGAGGACCTTCTTGCCGAGCGGCAGCCAGGTCCACACGCCGGCCGCCGTGCGGCGGACGTATCCGGCGCGGACGAGGAGCTTGTGGCTGAGCACCTCGGCGTCCGCCGGGTCGTCGCGCAGCGTCTTCGCCATCAACTGGGACATGCGCTGGACCGGTGGGTTCGCCATGATTCTCGTACTCCTGCTGCGGATCGGGTGATGGCGTGAGGTTAGCGGGGGTGAGCGTGCCCGTGGAAATCCGCCGGTGCGGGTACGGCGCTACCTGCGGCGCAGGGGGAGGGGGGCGCCCATCACCGCGTACGGCTTGGGGGCGCTGGGGAAGACGACCTGGCGGGCGAGGTCGGTGTAGCCGAGGGAGCGGTAGAGGCCGCGGGCCGGGCTGTCGACGTCGATCGCGGAGAGGATCGAGCGGGGTTCGGCCGCGCTGTCGGTGATGGTGGTGATGAGGGCCCGGCCGACGCCTTGGTTCTGGTGGCGGGGGTGCACGTGCAGTTCCGTGATCACGAAGGAGTCGTCGAGCCAGTGGTCGTGGTGGAGGGCGCGGAGGTAGGGCTCGACGACGGTGGACCACCAGTGGGTGCGGTCGTTGGGCATGCCGTAGACGAATCCGACGAGCCGTCCGGCGGCGGTGGCGCCGAGGGCACGGGCGCCGGGGTACGTCATGTGGCGGAGGACGATCTGGCGGCGGACCGCCACCTCGTCGGGGCCGAGCCCGAAGGCGATCGCTTGGACGGCCAGTGCCTCGTCTACGTGGGCGGAGAGGTCCAAGGGGCCGATGACGAGGTCCATGCGGGGACTGTACAGGGGGGTACCGGTGGTGTGCCGGGTGCGGGCGGGATGTGGCTGGTCACGCGGTACCCCGCGCCCCTCACGGGGCCCGGCTGCTCAGAACAGGACGCTCATGAACGCGCCGACCTCTTGGAAGCCCACCCTCTGGTACGTGCGCCGCGCCGCCGTGTTGAAGTCGTTGACGTACAGGCTGACCAGCGGGGCGACGTCGGCCAGGGCGTAGCGGAGGACCGCTGCCATGCCGGGGGCGGCCAGGCCCTGGCCGCGGAACTCGGGGGCCACCCAGACACCCTGGATCTGGCAGGCGCGGGGCGTCGCCGCGCCGATCTCGGCCTTGAACAGGACGCGGCCGTCGGGGGCGAGGCGGGCGAACGAGCGCCCGGAGCCCACGAGTTCGGCGACCCGGGCCTGGTAGAGGAGGCCACCGTCGCCGGCCAGCGGAGAGACGCCGACCTCCTCGGTGAACATCGCGACGCACGCCGGCATGATCGTGTCCATCTCGTCCTTGCGGATACGGCGGACGTAGGGATCGGGGACGACGTCGGCGGGGTCCGGGAGCCGGTCGGTGACCATGAGGGGCTGGTGGGAGCGGACCTCGCGGGCCGGGCCCCAGCTGGGTTCGAGCAACCGCCAGAGCTGGGCGGTGGGTTCGGCGGGGCCGACGACCGAGGAGCAGCGGCGCCCGGCCCGGCGGGCGCGGTCGGCGAAGGCGCGCACGGCGCGGGGGGTGGCGCAGATGGGGACGAGGTTGGCGCCGGCGTAGCAGAGGGAGGTGAGGGCACCGTCCTCGTACCAGCCCCACATCTCGCCGCCGAGCCGCCAGGGATCCAGGCCGGCGACCTGGACGCGGGACGTCACGAAGGCGTTCGCGACGGGGTCTCGGTCCAGGACGGCGAGTGCGGCGTCCAGGTCACTCGGTTCGAGGACCCTGGTGGTGGTCTGGGTCAACACGTGCGGGGGCCTCACCCTGGGGTCTGCGCTGGTCTTGGCACGATACCCTGCCGGGCTGTGGCGGGGCGCCCTGCGGCTGCGCCGCGGCCGGGGCGCCTGATGGCTCGGGGGCTCCTGTGCCTTGGCGGGTGCGGCTGCTTCGTGGCTTGTCGCGCCCACGTGGCGGAGCCGCACATGGAAACAGCCCCGCGCCCCTGAGGACGGCCCTGCCGGGCCTGTCTTCAGAGGACGCCAAGCCCTCCTCAGCCCGCCACCGCCACCGTCGGCTCGCCCGAGGTGATGCCGTCCGCCTCCATCTGCTCGGCGATCTTCATCGCTTCCTCGATGAGGGTCTCGACGATCTTGGACTCGGGGACGGTCTTGATGACCTCGCCCTTGACGAAGATCTGGCCCTTGCCGTTGCCGGAGGCGACGCCGAGGTCGGCCTCGCGGGCCTCGCCGGGGCCGTTGACGACACAGCCCATGACGGCGACGCGGAGGGGGACCTCCATGCCGGTGAGGCCGGCGGTGACCTCTTCGGCGAGCTTGTAGACGTCGACCTGGGCGCGGCCACAGGAGGGGCAGGAGACGATTTCGAGGCGGCGGGGCTTCAGGTTCAGCGACTCCAGGATCTGGTTGCCGACCTTGATCTCCTCGACCGGCGGGGCCGACAGGGAGACGCGGATGGTGTCGCCGATGCCCTCGGAGAGCAGCGCGCCGAAGGCGACGGCCGACTTGATGGTGCCCTGGAAGGCGGGGCCGGCCTCGGTGACGCCGAGGTGGAGGGGGTAGTCGCACTGGGCGGCGAGCTGACGGTAGGCGTTGACCATGACGACCGGGTCGTTGTGCTTGACCGAGATCTTGATGTCCCGGAAGCCGTGCTCCTCGAAGAGGGAGGCCTCCCAGAGGGCGGACTCGACCAGCGCCTCGGGGGTGGCCTTGCCGTACTTCTGCAGAAGGCGGCGGTCCAGGGAGCCGGCGTTGACGCCGATCCGGATCGGGGTGCCGTGGTCGTTCGCCGCCTGGGCGATCTCCTTGACCTTGTCGTCGAACTGCTTGATGTTGCCCGGGTTGACGCGGACGGCGGCGCAGCCGGCCTCGATCGCGGCGAAGACGTACTTCGGCTGGAAGTGGATGTCGGCGATGACCGGGATCTGCGACTTGCGGGCGATCACGGGAAGCGCGTCGGCGTCGTCCTGCGTGGGGCAGGCGACGCGGACGATCTGGCAGCCGGACGCCGTCAGCTCGGCGATCTGCTGCAGGGTGGCGCCGATGTCCGACGTACGCGTGGTGGTCATCGACTGGACCGACACCGGGGCGTCTCCGCCGACCGCCACGGACCCGACCTGGATCTGCCGGCTCTTGCGGCGCTCGGCGAGCTTGGTCGGAACGGACGGCATGCCGAGAGAAATGGCAGTAGTCATCTGCTGTGCAACCCCAAGTTGTGGATCAGGATCGGGTCCCGGTACGCGCGGGCTCCAGGCTTCGAGATTACGGCACGGGCGGGGACGCGGGCACGCCCCCACCTCGAACCCACTCGGCGGGGGACCCCCATCGTCCGTAAACCCACCCGTTGGGGATACCCGCCGCGATGTTCGGGCGCGGGTGACCGGTTCGTGCGCGAACGACGGCGGCCGGGCCCACCGCGGGGGCCCGGCCGCCGTGAACCGCGGGTGGCTAGGAGATGCGCACCGGGTTCACGAGGTCCGCGATCAGCACGAGCAGCGTGAAGCAGACGAAGATGCCGGCCACCACGTACGCGACGGGCATCAGCTTGGCCACGTCGAACGGGCCGGGGTCGGGCCGGCGCAGCACCTTGGCCGTGTTCCGGCGCAGTGACTCCCACAGGGCGCCCGCGATGTGCCCGCCGTCGAGCGGGAGCAGCGGGAGCATGTTGAACAGGAACAGGGAGAGGTTGAAGCCGGCCAGCAGGATCAGGAAGCTGGCGAGCTGCTGGGTGGCGGGGATGTCCATCGTGAAGATCTCGCCGCCGACGCGGGCCGCGCCGACCACGCCCATGGGTGAGTCCGCCTCGCGCTCGCCGTCGCCGAAGGTCGCGTCCCACAGGGCGGGGACCTTGCTGGGAAGGGCGATCAGGGACTCGACGCCGTTCTCCATCATGTCGCCCATGCGGTCGACGGACTGGCCGAAGGAGAGCGGGAGGACGTCGGAGGCGGGGGTGAAGCCGAGCCAGCCGGCGTACACGTACTCGTCCTTGACGTAGCCGCCCTGGCCGTCGGTCTGGCTGACCTGGTTCTTGATGAGGGTGGGGGTCAGGTCGACCTTCTCGCCCCCCCGGTCCACGGTGAGCGTGACCTGCTTGCCGGGGTTGTCGCGGATGTCGGCCTGCAGGGCGGACCAGTCCTCGACCGGGGTGCCGTCGAAGGCGACGATCTTGTCGCCGGGCTTCAGGCCCGCCGCCTTGGCGGGGGCCTCCTTGTCGCTGTCCTTGCACTTCGAGCGGTTCTCACTGGCGGAGATGACGCAGTCCGAGACCTTGCTGACCGTGGTCGTCGAGGTCTGGGCGCCGAAGGTCATCATCACGCCGAGGAAGATCACGAAGGCCAGGATCAGGTTCATGAAGGGTCCGGCGAACATCACGATGACGCGCTTCCACGGCTTGCGCCGGTAGAAGAGGCGGTCTTCGTCCCCGGGCTGGAGCTCCTCGAAGGAGGCCGCGCGGGCGTCCTCGATCATGACGCGCCACGGGGAGGTCGAGCGGCTCTCGATCCTGCCGTCCGGGCCGGGCGGGATCATGCCGATCATGCGGATGTAGCCGCCGAGCGGGATCGCCTTGACGCCGTACTCGGTCTCGCCCTTCTTCTTCGACCAGATGGTCGGGCCGAAGCCCACCATGAACTGGGGCACGCGGACGCCGAAGAGTTTGGCGGTCGAGAAGTGGCCCAGCTCGTGCCACGCGATCGAGAACGCCAGGCCGATCACGAAGACCACTATGCCGAGGATGAACATCAGGGTCGTCATGCACGGGCCTCCGCGGTCGTCCGCTCGGTGGGTTTGCCGGTCGAGGTGGTCGAGGTGGTCAGTTCGCGGGCCCGGGCGCGCGCCCATGTCTCCGCTTCGAGGACGTCCGCCACCGTCAGGGAAGTTCCCGAGGCGGGGGTGCCGTGCTCCTCCACCACCCGTGTGACGGTCTCCATGATCGCGTCGAACCGGAGACCCCCGTGCAGGAACGCGTCGACGCACTCCTCGTTCGCCGCATTGAACACCGCCGGGGCGGTGCCCGCGAGCTGTCCCACGTGGCGGGCGAGCCCGACCGACGGGAACGCGTCGTTGTCGAGGGGGAAGAACTCCCAGCTGGACGCCTTGGTCCAGTCGAAGGCGGGCGCGGCGTCCGGGACGCGCTGCGGCCAGCCGAGGCCGATGGCGATGGGCCCGCGCATGTCGGGGGGCGTCGCCTGGGCCATCGTCGATCCGTCCGTGAACTCAACCATCGAGTGGACATACGACTGGGGATGCACGACGACCTCAATGCGGTCGAAGGGAATGTCGTAGAGGAGGTGCGCCTCGATGACCTCCAGGCCCTTGTTGACCAGGGTCGCGGAGTTCACGGTGATGACCGGGCCCATGGCCCAGGTGGGGTGGGCGAGGGCGTCGGCGGGTGTCACGTCGGCCAGCTCGGCCTTCGTACGGCCCCGGAACGGGCCGCCGGAGGCGGTGACGACGAGCTTGCGCACGTCGGCCCGGGTGCCGGAGGCGAGGGCCTGGAAGAGGGCGGCGTGCTCGGAGTCGACCGGGATGATCTGGCCGGGCTTCGCCACCGCCTTCACCAGCGGGCCGCCGACGATGAGCGACTCCTTGTTGGCGAGCGCGAGGGTGCGGCCCGCCTCCAGGGCGGCGAGGGTCGGGGCGAGGCCGATGGAGCCGGTGATGCCGTTCAGCACGGTGTGGCAGTCGGAGGAGGCCAGGGCCGTGGCCGCGTCCGGGCCCGCCAGGATCTCGGGGAGGGCCTCCCCCGCGCCGTAGGTGGCGGCCAGGGCCTCGCGCAGTGCCGGTACGGCGTCCTCGCGGGCGACGGCGACGGTCCGCACACGCAGCCGGTGCGCCTGTTCGGCCAGCAGCTGCACCCGCCCTCCGGCGGCCGAGAGCCCGGTGACGCGGAAGCGGTCCGGGTTGCGCAGGACGAGGTCGATGGCCTGGGTGCCGATCGAGCCGGTCGATCCGAGGATCACTACGTCCCGTGCGCCGTCGACCGGGTCGAAGACGAGATGCGGATCGGCGAGAGGGGCTGGACTGTCGCTCATCCCCCCATTGTGGCCGCATCCGGCGTCCGGCAGGACCGCGCGCCCCCTTGATGACCCACTTCGTGCCGTGTGCGGTTGACGAGCCCATTTCTCCGTTTGTGAAGCACGCGTGAAGGCGGGGTGATATGACTTCTCCCTTGCTGATCCGATTGTCGTATCAGCCGATCACGAACGTGTGAACAAGGATCCTGGGGGGATTCATGCGCAAGCGCATACGCGCCGCCGTGCCCGCGCTCGCCGGAGCGGTGGCCCTGACCGGCACCCTGCTGAGCAGCCCGGCGGAGGCCGCGGGGGGTGTGGTCATCTACCGCGTGTACTTCGACAGTCCGGGCAAGGACACGCGGACCAACGCGCAGTACAACGCCGAGTGGGTGCAGATCAAGAACACGAGCTCGTCGGCGATCTCGCTGAAGGGCTGGGTGCTGAAGGACCTCGACAACCACAAGTACACGTTCCCGAACATCAAGATCGGGGCGAAGAAGTACATCAAGATCCGCACGGGGTCGGGTACGGACACCACCGCGACCAAGTACCAGAACCGCAAGGCCTATGTCTGGAACAACACCAGCGACACGGCGAAGCTGCTGAAGGCGAGCGGAGCGAATGCGGACTCCTGCTCGTGGACCACGCGGGACGCCAGCGACAAGTACTGCTAGTCGCGCCTTCCGGGGTGCCGCGCCCGGTCGTCGGGCGGGTGCGGCGCCGCGGGGGCCGCTCGCGCAGTTCCCCGCGCCCCTGAAGACGGCCCTGCGGGCCGATCCTCATGAGGCGCGGGGTGACGTTGTCAGGTCACTGGATGCGCCGGTGGACGTTCTCCTTCTCGCTCGGGCCGGGAGTCGCGTCCGCGATCCAGGGGCCCTCGCCGGACGGGTCGATCACGCCCTCCTCCAGCCACTCGTAGGCGCCGCCGAGGACGCCCTTGACCACCTTGCGGTCGAGATCGTCGGTGTTGCTCCACAGGCGGCCGAAGAGTTCCTCGACGCGGATGCGGGACTGACGGCAGAAGACGTCGGCGAGCTGGTAGGCCTCCCGGCCGTGGTCGCCCTGGCTGCGGAGCAGTTCGGCGCGGACGACGGCCGCGCTCATGGCGAAGAGTTCGGCGCCGATGTCGACGATCCGGCCCAGGAAACCCTGCTTGGTCTCCATCCGGCCCTGCCAGCGGGACATGGCGTAGAAGGTGGAGCGGGCGAGCTTGCGGGCGCCCCGTTCGACGTAGCGCAGGTGCGCGGAGAGGTCGGGATGGCCCGCGGGGTGGAAGTCGCCGTACGTGCGCGGGAGTTGGCCCGGGCCCGCGACCAGCTTGGGCAGCCACTTGGCGTAGAAGACGCCCGCGTTCGCGCCGGCCTTCGCCTTGTCGGAGAGGGACTTCTCCGGGTCGATCAGGTCGCCGGCCACGGTGAGGTGGGCGTCGACGGCCTCGCGGGCGATCAGCAGGTGCATGATCTCCGTGGAGCCCTCGAAGATCCGGTTGATGCGCAGGTCGCGCAGGATCTGCTCGGCGGGGACGGCCCGTTCGCCGCGCGCCCGGAGGGAGTCGGCGGTCTCGAAGCCCCGGCCGCCGCGGATCTGGACCAGCTCGTCGGCGATCTTCCAGCCCATCTCGGAGGCGAAGAGTTTCGCGAGGGCGCCCTCGATCCGGATGTCGTTGCGGTCCTCGTCGGCCATCTGCGAGGAGAGGTCCAGCACCGCTTCGAGGGCGAAGGTGGTGGCGGCGATGAAGGAGATCTTCTGCCCGACCGCCTCGTGTTGGGCGACCGGCTTGCCCCACTGCTCACGGGCCGCCGACCATTCGCGGGCGATCTTCAGGCACCACTTGCCGGCGGCCACGCAGGACGCCGGGAGCGAGAGCCTGCCGGTGTTGAGGGTGGTGAGCGCGATCTTCAGGCCCGCGCCCTCGGGGCCGATGCGGTTGGCCGCGGGGACCCGGACCTGGTGCAGACGGGTGACGCCGTTCTCGATGCCGCGCAGGCCCATGAAGGCGTTGCGGTTCTCGACGGTGACGCCGGGCGAGTCGGTCTCCACCACGAAGGCGGTGATGCCGCCCTTGTGTCCGTCCGACTTCGGCACCCGCGCCATGACGACGAGGAGGTCGGCGACCACGCCGTTCGTCGTCCAGAGCTTCACGCCGTCGAGGAGGTAGTCGTCCCCGTCGGGCACCGCGGTGGTGGCGAGGCGGGCCGGGTCGGAGCCGACGTCGGGCTCGGTGAGGAGGAAGGCGCTGATGTCGGTGCGGGCGCAGCGCGGCAGGAACTTCTCCTTCTGTTCGGGGGTGCCGAACAGCTTCAGCGGCTGCGGTACGCCGATCGACTGATGCGCCGAGAGCAGGACGCCGATGGCCGGGCTGGCCGAGCCCACCAGGGCCAGCGCCTTGTTGTAGTACACCTGGGTGAGGCCGAGACCGCCGTACTTGGGGTCGATCTTCATGCCGAGGGCGCCGAGTTCCTTGAGGCCGTCGATGACCTCGTCCGGGATCCGGGCCTCGCGCTCGATCAGTGCGCCGTCGACCTTCGTCTCGCAGAAGGCGCGGAGCTTGGTCAGGAACTGCTCGCCGCGCCGGACGGCCTCGTCCGTGGGCAGCGGGTGGGGGTGGATGAGGTCGAGGCGGAACCGGCCGAGGAACAGTTCCTTGGCGAAGCTGGGCTTGCGCCAGGCCTGCTCCCGGGCGGCCTCCGCCACCTGGCGGGCCTCACGTTCTGTGACGACGGGTTTCTTGAGGGGTGGGGCGGACATGAGGCTCACCTCGCCGCGAATCGGGATCTCGTACCGGATGGGTACCTGAATGGTTACCGATGGGTGCTACCCGATCGTTGGTACCCGATTCGGGATGAGCCCGCCACCCCTCGCGTGCACGCTCGGCCGCTTCGGCCGGCCCGCGCGCCCCCGGCGGCCGATACCGGCGCGTGCGCCCGCGTCGTGCGCGGTGAGGCCGTCGGGGCCCGGCGAGTTCTAGACTGTGGCCGACGACAGCGCCCCGCAGGGGCGCGGGGGAACCGCGCGAGAAGCCCCACGGACCCGCCGCCCACCCCACCCACCCCCACCCCTTTTCCTTGGGCGTGCGGCGAATTATCGAAGCGCTTCGACAACCTATGGACACCCATCCGGTGCCGAGCTACTGTCGTGCCACCCTCACTCGCCCTGGTTCAGCAACACTGCGCTGTCGAAGCGCTTAAACACGCTTGGAGAGCTGGATGGTCACCCTCGCCGAGGTCGCCCAGCACGCCGGAGTCTCGGCGAGCACGGTGAGCTATGTCCTCAGCGGCAAGCGGTCCATCTCCGCGGGCACCCGGCAGCGGGTCGAGCGGAGCATCCAGGAGCTCGGCTACCACCCGAACGCGGGGGCCCGCGCCCTGGCGAGCAGCAGGTCGAACATCGTCGCCCTGATGGTCCCACTGCGCACCGACATGTACGTCCCGGTGATGATGGAGATCGCCATCGCGGTGGCCACCACGGCCCGCACCCACGGCTACGACGTGCTGCTGCTCACCGGCGAGGAGGGCCCCGACGCGGTGCGCCGCGTCACCGGCAGCGGGCTCGCCGACGCGATGATCCTGATGGACGTGGAGCTGGACGACGAGCGGCTGCCGCTGCTGCGCGGCACCGATCAGCCGTCGGTACTCATCGGACTGCCGGCCGACACCAGCGGACTGACCTGCGTCGACCTGGACTTCGGGGCCACGGGCGCGTTGTGCGTGGAGCATCTGGCGATGCTCGGTCACCGCGACATCGCGGTCGTCGGCGAGGCGCCCGCGGTGTACGAACGGCACACCGGCTTCGCCGAACGCACCCTCGACGGACTCCGGTCCCGGGCGCGGGAGCTGGGTCTGCGCGTGCTGCACCGCCCCTGTGAGGGCGGCTACGACGCGATGGCCGCGACCCTGGCCCGGATCTTCGACGAGCGGCCGGGCACCACCGGGATCGTCGTGCAGAACGAGTCCGCGGTGGAGCCACTGCTCGCGCTGCTGCGGCAACAGGGGCGCGCGGTCCCCGAGGACGTCTCGGTGATCGCGGTCTGCCCGGACCAGGTCGCCGTGCAGGCCTCGGTACGGCTCACCTCCGTCGCCATCCCCGCCCAGGAGATGGGCCGTCGGGCCGTGGAGCAGCTGATCGCCAAGCTGGAGGGCCGGGACGCCGACGAAGTGGTGCTCCTCGCCCCCGAGTTGACGGTCCGCGCGAGCACGGGGCCGCTGACCGCCGGTTGACCTTGCACGGGCCGAACCCGCGTCGTGCGCCGGCGCGGGCCGGCCCCGCGGACCCGGGCGCCGACCCGACGCCGACAGTGACGCCGACAGTGACGCCGACAGCGACGGACGCCGGACGACCGGCCGCGGACCGTCGCACGCAAGCGCCGTACGGAAGCCGCCGTGCGGTCCCCTCCCCCTCTTCCCTCCTCCCTGACCTCCTCTTCCCTGACCTCCTCCTCCCTTCCAGGAGACCTCTCGTGAATCAGCCTGCCGAGAACCAGACCCCGACGGGCGCGGTCAGCCTCGCCCAGTCCTCCCCCACCGTCGGCACGTTCCGTGAGCGGGACGGGGCCCTGGAGTGGAGCGGACGCCAGGAGACCCTGCGGATCGAGCCCTGGGGCCCGGACGCGGTCCGGGTCCGGGCCCGCCTGGGCGGCCCCATCCTCGACGGGCTGCCGGGCGCCCTGCTCGACGAGGCGGAGAGCACCGAGAGCAGCGTCAAGATCGAGGACGGGCTCGGGCGGCTGACCGTCGGCGCGCTCACCGTCGAGGTCGACGCCGAGGGCCTGATCCGGTACACGCGCACCGCCGACGGCGCCGAACTGCTGTCGGAGGCCCGCGCGCACTTCTGGTGGCCCGGCCCGCGCCTCTACACCGCCGTCGGCAACGGTCACCACCGCCTGGAACAGCGCTTCGCCGCGTACGACGACGAGAGGCTGTACGGCCTCGGTCAGCACCAGCACGGGCGGCTGGACCAGAAGGGGCTGGTGCTCGACCTGGTGCAGCGCAACGCCGAGGTCGGCATCCCGGTGCTCACCTCCAGCCGCGGCTACACCCTGCTGTGGAACAACCCGGCGATCGGCCGCGTCGAGCTGGCCGGCAACGGCACCCGGTGGGTCGCCGACTCGGCCCGGCAGCTCGACTACTGGATCACCGCGGGCGACCCGGCCGACGCGCAGCGCCGCTACAGCGCGGCGACGGGCCGCACGCCGATGCTGCCGGAGTGGGCGGCCGGGTTCTGGCAGTGCAAGCTACGCTACCGCACGCAGGACGAACTCCTCGCCGTGGCACGGGAGTACAAGCGGCGGGGCCTGCCCATCGACGTCATCGTGTGCGACTTCTTCCACTGGACGCACCTCGGCGAGTGGAAGTTCGACCCGGCCGAGTGGCCCGACCCCGGGGCCATGGTCCGGGAGCTGGAGGAGCTGGGCATCAAGCTGGTGGTGTCCGTGTGGCCGTCGGTCTCGCCGCTGAGCGAGAACCACCACCTGATGGAACAGCGCGGCTACTTCATCGGCACCCAGTACGGCCCGCTGGCGCACGCCGACTGGCCGGACAAGGAGGTCGCCTCGACGGTCCAGGTCGCCTTCTACGACGCGACGAACCCCGAGGCCCGGGAGTTCGTGTGGTCGCGGGTGAAGGAGAACTACCTGGAGCCGTACGGCATCAAGGCGTTCTGGCTGGACGCCTGCGAGCCGGAGATCAAACCGGGCTTCCAGGAGAACCTGCGCTACTGGGCGGGGCCCGGCCTGGAGGTCGGCAACATCTACCCGGCCGAGATCGCCCGCACCTTCTACGAGGGGCTGCGGGCGACGGGTGAGGAGGAGATCGTCTCCCTCAACCGCTCGGCGTGGGCGGGCAGTCAGCGGTGGGGGGCCGCGCTGTGGTCCGGTGACATCGGCACGGACTTCCCGACGCTGCGCCGGCAGATCGCGGCGGGCCTCAACACCGCGCTGTCCGGCATCCCCTGGTGGAACACCGACATCGGTGGCTTCCACGGCGGCGACCCGGACGATCCGGCGTACCGCGAGGTGATGGTGCGCTGGTTCCAGTTCGGCGCGTTCTCGCCGCTGATGCGGCTGCACGGGTTCCGTGAGCCCGGGATGCCGTTGGGGCCGGCCATGACCGGGGGTCCCAACGAGGTGTGGTCGTACGGGGAGGAGGCCGGGGCGATCCTGGAGGACTTCCTGCGGCTGCGGGAGCGCCTGAAGCCGTATGTGCTGCGGGTGATGCGGGAGGCCCACGAGGAGGGGCTGCCGGTGATGCGGCCGCTGTTCCTGGAGTTCCCCGGCGACGAGCGGGCCTGGTCGGTGGACGACGCCTACCTGTTCGGGCGGGACGTGCTGGTCGCGCCGGTGCTGGAGCCGGGGGTGACCCGCTGGACGACGTATCTGCCGGTGGGAGCGCGGTGGACCGACGCGTGGACCGGCGAGACGTACGAGGGGGGCCGGTCGGTGACCGTGGACGCGCCGCTGGAACGGATTCCGGTGTTCCTGCGGGACGGGGCCTCGGTGCCGATCGCCGGGTAGGTGCCGGATGCCTGTTCGCGGGCCGGGTCTACGCTATGGCGCCACGGCCATCCCATGATCCTCAGGGGTGCGCGCGACCCTTGGACGAGTGGAGATGGCGGAGGATGAACAGCCGTACGGGAGACTCCCGCGCAGGACGCGGGGGACGGCAGGGCCGTCGGGGCGGGCCCGCGCACAGGCCTGTCCATCGGACACGCACGACGATACGCACCACCGGGGGGTACACGGCGCCGCCGAGGGCGGACGTGCCGTCGGGAGAGGGCGTTCCCCGGGGTTTTCTGCCGGGGCCCGCGCGGCACATCGCCGTGTGGAGCGCGCTGACCCTGCTGGTGACGGGTGTCGTCTATGTGGGCGTGTGGATCTGCGTGACGTTCCAGACGGCGGTCACGCCGGTGCTGATCGCGCTGCTGGGTACGGCCCTGCTCGGCCCGTTCTACCGGCGGCTGGTCGCGATGAGGTTCAACAGGTCCCTGGCCGCCGGGCTCACCTGTGCCGCCGTGGTGGTGGTGATGGGCGGAGCCGCGTACATCGTGGTGGCCGCCCTGATCGACACCGGTGACCAGATCATCTCCTCGCTCAGGCAGGCGGCGAAGTCGCTCAGCGACGAGTTCGGGCTCGCGGGGACGTCGCTGGACGACCTCGCGAAGAACGCGAGGGAGCTGCTGTCGAAGTTCGGCGGCACCGCGGCCTCCGGGGTGCTCACCGGCGTCAGCGCGGTCAGCGAGTTCGTGGCGGCGGCCGTGCTGGCGATGCTGCTGATGTTCTTCTTCCTGCGCGACTCCGACCGGGCGGTCGCCTCCCTGCACTCGCTCGCGCCGCGCGGCTCCGGTGACACCCTGGAGGTGATGGCCCGGCGCGCGTTCCGGGCGATCGAGGGCTATATGCGGGGCACGACGCTGATCGCCTTCATCGACGGTGTCTGTATCGCCGTCGGTCTGCTGATACTGCAGGTGCCGGGCGCCGTCGGCCTCGGCGCGCTCGTGTTCGTCGGCGCGTACATCCCGTATCTGGGCGCGTTCCTGTCGGGTGCGGTGGCGATCCTCGTCGCGTTCGCGGACCGGGGTCTGGTGACCGCGCTGTGGGCGGTCGGCGTGGTCTTCGCGGTGCAGCTCCTCGAAGGGAACGTCCTCCAGCCGATGATCCACAGCCGGACCGTGCAGATGCACCCGGCGGCGATCCTGCTGGCCCTCACGGCGGGCGCTTCCATCGCCGGCATCCTCGGCATGCTCCTCGCGGTGCCGCTGACGGCGGCGGTGTCGGGTGTGCTGTCGGAGCTGCGGGCGCGGTACGGGGACGGGGCGGGCCCGGCCGTACCCCCGGCGGAGCGGGAGATCGCCCGCACGGGAGGATGATCACCGGCGGCCGCCCCGGCCGGGCGGCCGCCGAGGCACCGCGACCGGACCGCGCCCGGACCGGACCGGCGTCCGCCCTCGCCCGTCCGCACCGAAGGGAAGTCCTGTGATGGCGTCCACTCCCCTGCCCCTCACCCTGGCCAACCTGTTACTCCGGCCCACGCTCGGCTCCCGCCGCGACCCGGACCGGGTCTTCGACCGGATCGTCGCCGGGGCCGGACAGGCGGACGGGGACGAGGAGTTCGTCGAGAACTTCCGGTTCCTGCTGCGGGAGTGGGCGAAGGACGAGGATCTCGGGCCGGTCGGCTGGCAGTCCGCGCAGGCGCACGTCCGCCGGCATCTCACCAACCGGGCGCGGTTCCGGCGGCTGATCGCCGAGAACCCTGCCATCGAGGAGGAGCCCGTCGAGAAACCGGTGTTCGTGGTCGGGCTGCCGCGCACCGCGAGCACGCTCACCCACGGGGTGCTCTCCCTCTCGGAAGGCCACCGTTGCCCGCGGCTGTGGGAGCTGCTGGCTCCCGACCTGGAACCGTCGCCCCGGGAACGGCAGAAGCGGATCACGACCGCGCGCCGCGTCCTGAGCGGCAGCCATCTGCTCAGCCCGCGTTTCCGTGACATCCACCCCATGACCGCCGAGGGCCCGGAGGAGTGCACGTTCCTCCTGCCGCACGCCCTGGTACCGCTGGCCCAGGCACACATACCGGCCTACCACGCCTGGCACTTCGAGCACGACTTCACACCCGACTACCGTCACCTCAAGCAGGCCCTCCAGGTCCTGCAGTACGGCCGTCCGCGCCGCCGCTGGATCCTGAAGTCCCCCTTCCACACCGGGAACCTGGACGCGCTGGTCAAGGTCTTCCCCGACGCCATGCTCGTGTGGACCCACCGCGACCCGGCCGCCGCCGTCGCGTCCTTCTGCAGCCTGGTCGAGGTCGGTATGGTCACCTCGCTGCGCCGGTTCGACCCGCGTCAACTCGGCGCCACCTGGCTCGACCTGCTGAGCCGCTCGGTCCGGCGCGGTCTCGCCGCCCGTACGGGCATCGCCCCGGCGGCGCTGGTGGACGTGCCGTACTCCTCGCTCGGCGCCGACCCGGCCGTCGGCGCCCCGAAGCTGTACGACGCCGTCGGCGCCCGCTGGACCGAGGCCGACGCGGCCCGGCTCCCGGCGGCCGCCACCCACTCCCGGGGCAGCCGGCCCCATCGCTACGACCTGGCCCGCTACGGACTGACCCCGGCCGACGTGGAGTCCGCGTTCGCCGAGTACAACGCGCTGCGGGCCGAGGTCGACCGGCCCTGACGGGACCCGGAGCGGCACGGACCCCGGTCACCGGCGGCGCACGCCGGTGACCGGGGTCCGGTGGGGCCTAACCGACGACCCGGCCCACCTCGATCCGGTCGATGTTCGGCGCCCAGGCACCGGCGTTGCCGAAGGTCACCTTGTTGGCGCCCTTCTTCAGGTCGACCGGGACGCCGACGGTCCAGTAGTCGTCCCAGCCCCAGGTGTTCTTGAAGGTGACCCGGCGCGGCTCGGCCGCCCCGACCGTGATGTCCGCCGTGCGGGACATGATGTCGGTGTTGTAGGAGTGGCCGTTGTCGCGGCGCTCGTTGTGCGCGTAGTGGACGACCAGGACGTGGCGGCCGGCCGTGGGGGCGTTCACCGTGAACTCGGCGGTGCTGTCCGCGCTGTTGCCGAGCCAGCCGATGTACGACCCGGCCGAGGCGTACGCGGAGTCGACCAGCCTCGCTCCGCCGGCGAGCGTGGCCGCGGCGCCCTCGTAGGCGAGGGTGCCGGTGGTCGAGCCGGCGCCGGTGACGTCGAGCGAGCGCAGGGCGGTGTGCCCGGCGGACGCGGTGATCCGGTTGTTGCCCGCCACCAGGTAGAGCCGCAGCGGCCGGCCGGGCACCGCGGCCACCGACTGCCCGTGCAGGGCGAGCTTCACCGGCGCCGACGCCCGGGGCACGACCCGGTAGTAGCCGTCGCGCGGGGCGTACACGTCGAAGACCGCCCGGTCCCCGGAGCGCAGCACCAGCTCGCCGGTGCCGACGCCCTTCGACGAGGAGTAGTCGTACGAGGGCCTGCCGGTGATGTCCGCGAGCGTGGCCTCGTAGGAGGCGGAGGGCTCGGCGGTGCGGGCGGTGAGGTCGATCCGGTCCAGGGTGACCTCGGTGGTGTCCTTGGCGAGCGTCAGCCGGTGCGTACCGGCCGTGAGGTGGACGGTGACGTCCTTCTTCGCGCGGTAGGTCCAGTTCTCGGTGGAGGGGTAGGTGACCGTGACCGGTTCGCCGCCGTCGACCGTCAGCTTCTGGGTGGCGGGGACGCCGGACTGGTTGCCGTACAGGATCGCCAGGTCGTACGTGCCGTCCTTCGGCACCGACACCGTGAAGTCGACCTTGCTGCCCGCCTGGTTGAGCGAGCCGACGTCCTTGGTGCCGGAGGCCGCGTAGCCGTTGGCGTTGGCGACGGTGCCCTGGGTGTAGACCTTGCCGTCGGTGATGGCGGCGTCCTCGGCCTCGTAGGAGGCGGTCCAGGGGACGGACGGGGCGGTCGGGGTGCCGGAGCCGCCCGGGGTGAGGACGACGCGGTAGGCCGACATCTTGTGCATGCCCCGCAGGGGCACGGTCACCGTGCCGTCGTCCGCGATCCGCACCTTGGTACGGGCCAGGACGCGCGGGGTCGCGTGCTGGCCCTCGTAGCCGGACCAGGCGGCCTCGGCGACGGTCGCGGTGACGGTGCGGCCGAAGAGGGAGCGGGGGACCTTGCGGACGACGACGTCGGTGTCACCGGCGGAGCCGCCGAGCAGCACCTGCGCCTGGCGGCGGGAGGTGTCGAGGGAGGCGAGGCCCTGGAGGGTGTCGATGGTGTTCGCCTGCGGCGGGGTGACCTCGACGGTGTTCCCGGTCAGGCCCGCGTACCAGCGGAAGAACCACCAGCCGCCGTTGGGGATGTTGGAGCGGACGACATTGCCGTCCATGTTGCCCGCCGCGTCCCAGTACGCCTGGTTGGCGTACACCTTGTTCCTCTCGAACATCGAGACCCACTGGACGAGTTGGCCGGGGACCGAGAGGTCGCGGCGATTGGCGTACTCGTCGATGTTGATCTTCAGCGGGGCTATGCCCGCCGCGCGCTCCAGGGCGCGGTAGTCGTCGTAGTGGGCCTGGAAGTCCCTGAGGGAGCCGGAGCCCAGTTCGTGCCAGGTCATCACCTGGGGCAGGACGTCCTCGCGCTTGGCGAAGGCGAGGAAGTCCTTGAGCAGGCGGGTGTGGTAGGCGGCCTCGTTGGGGCCGGCGATCCGCGCGTCGGGGTCGACGGCGCGGATGCGCTGGTAGACCGTCTTCCAGTCCCGGAAGAAGCGGTCGCGGTTGATCTCGTACTGCGCCTGGTCGGCGACGTCGAGCTTGTACCAGATCTGGTCGGGCTCGTTGAACGGGATGTAGACGAAGCGGTCGCTGTTCGGGTCGGCCGCCACCTCCTTGACGATCTTGTCGACCTTGGGGAGGTAGTCGTCGATGCCGAGGTCCTCGTAGGGCCACTTGGCGTAGATGTCCTGCATCATCACGTTGATCTCGCCGCCGCCGTTGCGGAAGAACGACCGGGAGACGGTGAGCGCGTCGCCGTTGGGGTGCTGGGCGCCGCCCTCCGGCTTCTGCGAGATGCTGGTGATCTTCAGAGGCGCGAGGGCCGCGTCGCTGGGTACGCCGTCGTCGCTGAGCCCGTAGAGCGCGCCGTTGGCGCCGAGCATCACCGGGCCCTCGGAGGCGGAGAGGTCGACGGAGAGGCGCTGCGGGGCGGCTGCCGCGGCCGTGGCCGTTCCGGTGGCGGGGAGGGTGCTGCCTGCCATGGCGGTGACTCCAAGTAGTGCTGTGAGCAAGGCGGTTCTGGTACGGGATCGCATGGGGGTGGTCGTACCGGTGTGGGGGCTCACGCTGCTGGACCTCCGGTCATTTGACGGCTCCACTGGTGATTCCGGACACGATCTTTCGCTGGCCGACGAGGAAGACGGCGACCATCGGCAGGCTCATCACCACGACGTACGCGAAGACGAGATGCCAGTTGTTGAGGTAGAGCTGGGCGCTCGCGACCTTGTAGAGGTTGAGCGGGAGGGTGGCCCGGTCGCCGCCGCCGAGGACGAAGAAGGCGTAGAAGATGTCGCTCCAGGCGTAGAGCATCACCATGATCGTCGCGGTGGCGATGACGGGCCGGAGGAGGGGAAGGACGATCCGGGTGAAGATCCGCAGCGGCTTCGCGCCGTCGATGCGGGCCGCTTCCTCCAGCTCCATGGGGATGGCGCGGATGAAGCCCGTCATGAAGAAGATCGACGTGGAGAGGTACATCCCGGTGTAGACGGCGATCATTCCCGGCCGGGTGCCCGCCAGCCCCAGTTGCCGCAGCTCCATCACGATCGTGATGACCGCCGGCGGCAGCAGCAGCCCGCTGATGCACAGCGCGTACGCCGCCGAGACGATCCTCGACCTCCGGCGGGCGAAGACCCAGGCGGCGCCCGCGCCGAGGATCAGCACGAGGACCACCGAAGGGACCACGACGAGCAGGGAGTTGAGGAGCCCGCGCAGCATCTCGCCCTGGGCGACGGCGTCGTCGTAGTTGGCGCCGGGCTGCCAGTGGGCGGGCAGGTCCAGGTTGGGTTCGATGGCCTCCGCCTGCGGCTTGGCGGAGGTGACGAGGACCAGCCACAGGGGGACGCCGACGGCGAGTCCGGCGAGGAGGAGGACAAGGGCGGGGCGGCCGTACCGCCAGACCACGGACGGGTTCACAGCAGCTGCTCCCTTCGCCGCAATCCGGTGACCAGCGGGATCGCGACGGCCACCACCACCAGGAAGAGGACGAGACTCATCGCGGACGCCTGGGCGTACAGGCCCTGGCCGAAGATCCGGAACATGTAGATGTTGAAGACCTCGGTGGAGGCGGCCGGCCCGCCGCCGGTCGTGGCCTGCACGATGTCGAAGGTGTTCATCGAGCCGATGAGCGCCGTGGTGACGTTGAAGGTGAGGGCCGGGGCGAGCATCGGCCAGCGCACCGACCAGAAAGTCCGCCAGGGCCCGGCCCCGTCCATCCGGGCGGCTTCGAGCATGTCGCCCGGGATGCCCTTGAGGCCCGCCAGGTAGATCAGCATCGACAGGCCCATCCACTTCCAGCCGTGGATGAGCGTGACGACGACGAGCGTCCAGGTCGTCGAGCCCAGCCACGGAATGTCCGTGCCCAGCACGGAGTTGACCGCGCCGTCCTGGTTCAGGAGCGCCTGGAAGACGTAACCGGTGGCGAGGGCCGAGATGAGCACCGGCAGGAAGAAGCCGGCGCGGAAGAACCGGTTGAAGCGGGTGTCGTCCTCCAGCAGCAGCGCCAGCACCAGCCCGAAGCCGTTCTGGAAGACGGCGGCGAGCAACGCGTAGAGCAGGGTCGTGCGGATCGCGCGGACGAGGGTGCCGTCGTCGGCGATGGTCGTGAAGTTGTCGAGGCCCGTGAAGGCGATGCCCTGGTGGTACGAGGACCAGTCGGTGAACGGGTAGTAGAAGTTGAGCAGGTTGGGCACCAGGAAGAAGCCCGCGAAGACGACGATCGCGGGGAGCGCGAACCACCAGGGGTGGTGCACGGCCGCGCGGGGCAGCCGCCCCACCCGCCGGGGTTCGCTTCTCGTGGATGCCTGTTTGCGTGTGCGTACGGCCGTGTCCGCCATGGGAAAGCCCTGTCTTCTCCTCGCCCTGCCTCTCCCCCCGCTAGAAGCCGGGCGCGCCCTGTGCCTTGGCCACCTGCGCGAACTGGTCCTGGATGGCCTGGGCGACCTGCCGCGGGCTCTTCTTCCCGAAGAGCATGTCGGCGAGGTAGAGGTGGGTGTCCGGGGCGACGATCGCCTTGGCCTGGAAGACGCCGATGGCCGTTGGCAGGGCCGCGACCTGGGCCTTCGACGCCTGCGGGAGGCCGTCCGGGGTGGGTACGGAGGGCTGCACGGACGGGATCTTCATCACCTTGATGTAGTCGGGGTAGTCAGGGCCGAGCCAGAAGGCGAGGAACTGCCGGGCCGCGTTCTGCCGCTTCTCGTCGCCGGTCCTGAACGCCACGACACCGTTGGTCTGGTCGGGCGAGTACAGGCCGGTGGCGGACGAGTTGGCGATCGGGAACCAGCCGATCTTCTTGTCGATGTCCGCCGTGGAGTACTTGGCCTGCAACTGGCTCTGGAAGGAGGTGACGTTGAGGACCATGCCGGCCTCGCCCTTCCACAGCGCGTCGGCCTGCCCGGTGAAGGTGCCCGTCCGGTAGTTCTTCTGGGCGAGCCCGGCGTCGAGCAGCTTGTCCTTGTACTTCTTGATCGCGCCGACGACGACCGGGTCGGTCCACTTCTCCTTGTTCTCGTTCAGGTCCGCCCACCACTGCTTGTCGAGGTCGGTGAGCTGCACCTGCATCTGCCACTGAAGCGGCCACTTGTCGCCGCCGGCCTCGTAGAAGGCGGCCGCGTCCGTGTCGTCGACGACCTGGTGGCCGAGGGCGAGCAGCTCGTCGTACGACTTGGGGAAGTCCTTCTCGGCGATGCCGGCCTGCCGGAAGACGTCCTTGTTGTAGTAGACGCCGAGCATGGCGGGGCTGGTGACGATCGCCGCGTACCGCTTGCCGTCGATGACGCCGAGCGACTTCTCCGTGTCGCCGAGTTTGGAGACCCAGGGCTCGCCGTCGAGGGTGAGCAGGTTCCGGCTCGGCTGGACGAAGGGGAGCGTGGAGACGGACGGCTGCCAGAACATCAGGTCGGGGCGGTCGCCGGAGGCCAGCTTGGTCGGCACGTTCGACTCGTAGGGGTCCGGGACCGGCTGGGTCTCGACCTCGGCGCCGGTGGCCTTCTCGAATGCGTCGATGACCTGCCGGGGTGCGTCGACCGTGTTCTGCGCGGTCCACATCGTCAGCTTCACGCCGTCGAGTCGGGCGGTCGGGTCGACGGCCGTCCGCCCGGTGTCCTTCTCCGCGCCGGAGGTCCCCGCCGTGGGATCGCTGCACGCGGTGGCGGCCAGGCCGAGGGCGCATATGAGGGCCAGCGTGGGGAGAGCTCTTGTCTTCATCGCGCGCCTTTCGAGAACAGATGGTTCAGGGCAGGGCAGGGCAGGATGCGGAACAGCGGTGAGCGGGGGTGGACGAGGTGGGTCCGAGGTGTTCAGGGCTTGGCCGGCGGCGGGCCCGCGCTCTCCCGTACCACCAGTTCCGGTACGGAGACCGGGTGCGGGGCGATCTGCGCGGACGTCTCCAGGACCCCGTGCAGCAGGGCGAACGCGGCCCGCCCGAGGCCGGTGAAGTCCAGGCGTACGGTCGTCAGGGACGGGGTCAGATAGGCGGAGTGCGGGGCGTCGTCGAACCCGGTGACGCTCACCTCGCCCGGTACGGAGCGCCCGGACTCGTGCAGCGCGCGCAGCACACCGAGCGCGAGGTCGTCGTTGCCGCACAGGACCGCGGTGACCGCCGGGTCCTTTGCCAGTTCGAGCCCGGCCGCGTGGCCGCCCGCCGGGCCCCAACTCCCCTGCAGCGCAAGGGGTTCCGGTGCCCCGGCCTCCTGGAGGGCCTGCCGCCAGCCGGTGGTGCGGGCCGCACTGGTCCGCCGGGTGCTGGAGGGGATCGCGACGTAGTGCACGGTCTCATGGCCGAGGGAGAGCAGGTGACGGGTCGCCTCGTAGGCGGCCTCGCGGTCGTCGGTCCACACCCAGGGGCGGTCGCCGCCGGGCGGGGTCGCGGGGGTCTCGACCACGCCGACGACCGGCAGTGCGGCGGGGACCGCGCCGAGGGCCGCCACACCGGCCGGATCGTAGGCGATCACGATGAGGCCGCCGCCCGCGTCCGCAGCCCGCTGCACCTCGGCGGCGACCGCGGCCTCGTCCGCCGACTCCAGCACACCGATCCCGACCGCGTACGAGGCCGCCCGCGCCGCCTCCTCGATGCCCTGGAGGATCGAGGCATAGCCGTAGTGCGTGGTGTTGGCGGTCAGTACGGTCACGGCCCGGGTGCGCCCGCTGGCCAGCGCGTGTGCGGTGGCGTTGCGCCGGAACCCCAGCTCGTCGATGGCGGCCTGCACCCTCTCGCGCGTCGTGTGCTTGACGCTGGGGTGATTGTTGATCACCCGGGAGACGGTCTGGTACGAGACCCCGGCGGCGGTCGCGACGTCCCGGATGCTCGCCGGGCGGCTTGTGTGACCGGTCACATTCATGCCAGGATTGTGACCGGTCACACAGGTGTCGTCAAGAGAACGTAACAAAGAACGTGCCGGAGAACGTGGCGAGTGGCGAAGTGACGGCTGAGGAGAGGGAGCGACGTGGACTCGGGTGCGGACGGCTTCGGCGGAAGCGGACGGACGGGCGGCGCGCGGGGTGCCGACGGCGTCGGGGAGGGCTTCGCCTGGGGTCACCCGGCGATCGAGACGAGGTTCGCGACGGCCGCCGACGGTACGTTGCGGCTGGTCCGGCTCGGCCCCTCCGGTGACACCGTCGACGCCGAAGTCGCCCTCCCCCTGGTCGAGTTGACCGCGTTCGGGCATGGCAGCGGGTGGTCCGGGCCACGCTTCACCGGTACGGCGTTCGGTGCGCGGCTGGCGTACCGGGGGCACCGCTCCGGTGGTGAGGATGACGGTGGCTGGGAGCGGCTGACGATCGAACTCCACGATCCCGCCTGCGGGTTGACCGCGTTCGTCGAGCTGTCCTCCCCCGCCGGGGTCGCCGTGCTCCGGTCCCGGGTACGCCTGCGCAACGACGGCACCGAGCCCCTGGTCGTCCAGTCCGTCAGCAGCCTCCTCCTCGGCGGCCTCCCCTCCCCCGACCTCCTCGACGCGCACCGGGCCCGCAACGACTGGCTGGCGGAGTGCCGTTGGTACGCAGAGCCGCTGCGGGCGAGCGTCGCGGACATCAGCGTCGACGTCCATCAGCACGACAGCCGGGCGGCGCTCGCCCTCACCGGGCGGGGCAGCTGGCCCAGTGACGGACATCTGCCGATGGGGGCGCTCACGGAACGGGGTGACGGCGGCCGGGCATGGGTCTGGCAGGTGGAGTCACCGGCCGGCTGGCGCTGGGACCTGGGGGAACGCGCACACGGCACCTACCTCGCCATGAACGGCCCGACGGACGCCGAGCACCAGTGGCGGGTGCGGCTGGGGCGGGGGGAGGAGTTCACCACGGTGCCGGTGGCGCTGGCCCTGGGGGCGGTCACCGGGCCCGGCCCCGCGCTCGACGAGGCCCTGGGTGCGCTGACCTCGTACCGGCGGGCCGTCCGGCGGCCGCACGCGGACCACGTGGCGCTGCCGGTGGTGTTCAACGACTACATGAACACCCTGATGGGGGACCCCACCACCGCGAAGCTGCTGCCGCTGGTCGACGCGGCGGCGGGTGTGGGCGCGGAGTACTTCTGCATCGACTCCGGCTGGTACGACGACTCCGTGGACGGCGGCTGGTGGGACGGCGTGGGCGAATGGCTGCCGTCGGCGCGCCGCTTCCCGGGCGGCGGCATCCGGGCCGTACTGGACCGCATCCGCGAGCGCGGCATGGTGCCCGGCCTGTGGCTGGAGCCCGAGGTCGTCGGCGTACGCAGCCCGGTCGCGGCCGAACTGCCGTCGGAGGCGTTCTTCCAGCGGGACGGGGTGCGGCTGGCCGAGCAGGGCCGTCACCAGCTCGACCTGCGCCACCCGGCCGCCCGCGCGCACCTGGACAGGACGGTGGACCGCCTGGTCGGCGACTGGGGCGTGGGCTACCTCAAGCTCGACTACAACATCGTGATCGACCCCGGCACCACCGCCGTCGGCGACCTCTCCCCCGGCGCCGGACTCCTGGGGCACGCCCGGGCCTACCTGGACTGGCTCTCCGACGTGCTGGACCGCTACCCGCACCTGGTCGTCGAGAACTGCGCCTCCGGCGGGATGCGCATGGACGGCGCCACCCTGGCCGTGTCGCAGCTCCAGTCGACCAGCGACCAGCAGGATCCCCTGCGTTACCCTCCGATCGCCGCCGCCGCGCCCACGGCGGTGCCGCCGGAGCAGGGCGCCGTGTGGGCGTACCCGCAGCCCGAGCACGACGACGACCTGATCGCCTTCACCCTGGGCGGCGCCCTCCTCGGCCGCATCCATCTGTCGGGCCACCTCGACCGCATGACGGAACAGCAACTCGGCCTCGTGCGGGCTGCGGTGGACACGTACAAGGCGATCCGCGGGGACCTGGCCCACGCGGTGCCCTTCTGGCCGCTCGGTCTGCCGGGATGGACGGACGAGTGGCTGGCGCTGGGACTGCGGGCGCCGGAGCGGGCCGGAACGGCGTACGTCTCCGTGTGGCGCCGGGGCGGGGCGGAGGAGGTGCGGCTGCCCGTGGCACACCTGGCGGAGCCGGGCACCCCGGTCCTGGTGGAGATCCTGTATCCGTCGATCGCGCGGACGGAGGCGAAGGCCGTCTGGGAACCGGGGACCGGCGCCCTGCGGGTGACGGTGCCGCGCGCCCCCGGGGTGCTGCTGCTCCGGCTGACGGCGGAGGGCGGGGCGCGGGCGTAGGACGGACCCGAGCCGGTGCCGCGTGGGGGTACGGCGCCGGCTCGGTCTCACCTGCGGATCAGGACGGGACGGGCGTCAACTGCTGCTGACCGTCAGGTTGTTCGTGGTGAAGTTCAGGCCGCCGGAGGAGGAGGTGACCTCGAAACCGAACTGCACGTCGCCGATGGTCTCGTTGCCCATCCAGCCCTTGGTGTCCTTGATCCATTTCAGGACGGGGAGGATCTGGACGGTGCCGGAGGTCGAGTCCGAGGTGCGCAGGAACGAGATGACGTCCCAGTACGTGCCGTCCGCCCGGTAGGCCCGGCCCTTGTAGACGTTCCAGCTGTGACCGCCGACCGTCACGCTCTGCTGGAAGCTGCCGAGGGCACCGACGGCGCCGTTGTAGTTGACCCAGAGCATGATCTCGTAGTCGTGGTCCGTGTCCCAGACGTCGTACGAAGTGTTGTACGCGCCCGAGGACGGGACCGTGACGTTGTAGCTGCTGTTGAGCGAGCCGAGCGAGGTGATCGACTTGTTGATCACCTTCTTGGAGTTGGGGTACGACTTGATGCCGCCGGTGTTGGGGTGGTCGGCCCAGACCCCCCAGTTGGTACCGGAGTTGGCCCAGACGCACTGGCTGCCGGCGCCGGAGCCCCAGATGTTGTTGTAGAGGGTGTAGCCGTTGAGGCTCGTGTTGCCCCACTGGTCGCAGCTGTTCCAGACGGCTGCCGAGGCGGGGGCGGAGGCGAGGCCGACGGTGGCACCGAGGGCGAGGACGGGGGCCAGCAGGACCTTGCCGATCCGGCCCAGAGTGCGGGTACGGGTGCGGGTGCGTGTTGCCATGGGGTGTCGGTTCCTTCCATGGGTGGGGGGAACTGCGGGGGGAGCTACCGCGGCCCCGGGGTGGGGACGCGGTCTTCTCCGGCGACGAGGCCGATCGCCACGCACGTTTCGGCGCCGGAGAAAGTCGGGTTTACTTCAGCACCGCCACGCCGTACCGGGCGAGCGACAGCGTGCCGGTGACGATCGCGCCCGTGAGCAGGTCACGAGGGGTGCCCGGCACCTCGACGGTGACCGTGTCACGGCCGTGGTTGAGCACGAAGAGCACATCGCCGCGCCGGACCGCCTCGACGCCGTCGGGCAGCCCGTCCAGCACCGGCCGTACTCCGGCGTCGGCCGCGACCCGCGCCAACAGGCCCCGCAGCTGCGCGGGTTCGGGCAGTGTGGAGACGTACCAGGCGCGTCCCCTGCGCAACACCGCCGGGAGCCCGTCGAGTTCACCGCCCTTGTAGGCCACGACCTCGTCCGCGTCCGCCGCCTCGATCTCCTCGGACCACAGCGTGCCCCGGAACACCCCCCGCGGGCCCTCGCACTCGACCTCCTCCCCGGCGTCCAGCGGCCACCATTCGTGCAGGGTGCGGATGCCGAAGAGGTCGCGGAGCCGCGTGTCCATGCCGCCGGGGCGGACCCGGTCGTCCTCGTCGGCGACGCCGGTCAGGAAGCCGCTGACGAGGGTGCCGCCGCCCCGTACGTAGGCGAGGAGGTTCTCCACCGCCTGGTCGGTGAGCAGATAGAGCTGCGGTACGACGACCAGCCGGTACGCGGAGAGGTCGTGCTCGGGGTGGGCGAAGGCGGTGGTGAGGTTCGACTCCCACAGGGCGCGGTGCCAGGACCGGACGACCTGGGCCAGGTCGACCTCGGACGACAGCCGGCCGTCATGGTCGCCCGCCCACCAGGAGTGCCAGTCGAACAGCATCGCCACCTCGGCGTGCAGGGGCTGCCCCGCCACGGCCGGTCCCACGGCCGCCAGCTCGGCCCCTAGCCGCTTGACCTCCTGGAACGTGCGCCCCTGCTCGCCCGCGTGGCCGACCATGCCGGAGTGGAACTTCTCCGCGCCCTGCCGGGACTGCCGCCACTGGAAGTAACAGACGGCGTCCGCGCCCCGGGCGACGGCCTGGAGGGACCACAGCCGGTTGAGGCCGCGCGGCTTGGGGTGGTTGACACCGCGCCAGTTGACCGGGCCGGCGGCCTGTTCCATGAGCATCCACGGGCCGCCGCCCGCCTGGGAGCGCGTCATGTCCTGCACCAGCGCCCCGTGCTGTGCGCCGAGCGGGTCACGCGGGTCCGGGTAGACGTCGACCGAGACGACGTCCTCCTCCTCGGCCCACCGCCACGCGTCCTGGCCCGCCCACATCGGCATGAAGTTCGTGGTGACCGGGATCTGCGGGGTGTGCCGGCGGACGATGTCGCGCTCGATGGCGTAGCACTCCAGGAGCATGTCGCTCGTGAAGCGCCTGAAGTCGAGGACGTGTGTGGGGTTGCGCAGGTAGTGGGCGCGGCGCGGCGGGATGATCTCGTGCCAGCCGTCGTAGCCCTGGCTCCAGAAGGCCGTGCCCCAGGCCTGGTTGAGCACGTCGAGGGTGCCGTACTTGCGCCGGAGCCAGTCGCGGAAGGTGGCCGCCGCCTCGTCGCCCCAGTCGTAGGTGCAGTACTCGTTGTTGATGTGCCACAGGGTGAGGGCCGGGTGGCCGCCGTAGCGGGCGGCGAGGTCCTCGGTGATGGCGGCGGCGTAGCGGCGGTAGGTGGCGCTGGAGTGGGAGAAGTGCTGGCGGGACCCCCACCACTCGACCTGGCCGTTCTCGTCGCGCGGCAGGGTCTCGGGGTGCAGGCGGCCCATCCACGGCGGCGGGGAGGAGGTGGGGGTGGCCAGGACGACGCCGATGCCGTTCGCGTGCATCAGGTCCATCAGCGTGTCCAGCCAGCCGAACTCCCGTGCTCCCGGGCGGGGTTCGAGCTTCGCCCAGGAGAAGACGCCGAGGGTGACGGTGGTGACGCCGGCCTCCCGCATGAGGCGGACGTCCTCGTGCCACGTCTCCTCGGGCCACTGCTCGGGGTTGTAGTCGCCGCCGAAGAGGACCCGTCCGCGCGTGGCGTCGGCGAGGGACGGTCGTGTCGCCCCGGGCATCAGACCGGGTCCCCGTACTGGATGCCGCGTCCGTTGGTCGCCAGGTACACGCGGCCGTACACCCGCGGGTCGCCGATGACGACCTCGCCGGTCCAGCCCCACTGGTGGGCGTCGTCGTTGATGCGGGTCCAGGTCTTCGCGCCGTCGTCGGAGCGATGGACGGCGGTGACGGTCTCCGTCGTGCCGACCAGGTAGATCGCCGGGTAACGGGCGCCCTTGGCGGCCTTGCCGAAGCCGAGGGTGTACGCGGCCCGGCAGCTGTCGACCTTCGCGAAGGTCACCCCGCCGTCGGTGGAGCGGTAGAGCCCGTTCCCCTTCACGCTCAGCCACAGGTCACCGGTGCGCCCGGGGGCCGCGACCAGCTCGAACTGGCTGTCCCCGCCCGGCAGTCCGCTCGCGCGCGCCACGAACGAACGGCCGCTGTCGGTGCTGGCGTACAGCGTTCCCGCGTCGGTGTCGTACGCGTAGAAGAGGGCCGGGTCGGCCGGGTCGGCGACCGGTGTGGCGCCCTTCGGGAAGGAGGGCACCTCGGTCCAGGTCGCGCCGTTGTCGGCGGAGCGGTGGGCGGGGTACTTCGTGCCGTCCCAGTGCACGAAGGACCACAGCAGCGCGGTGCCGTCGGTGTTGGTGGCGATCGGCCCGGGCGCGTCCTCGGCGATGGCGGGCTGGGCGGCGAAAGGCACCCAGGTCCGCCCGCCGTCGCGGGAGGAGGCGCCGTTGCCGTGGTCGCCCCAGCCGGTGCGGACCACGTACGACGGCTTCGCGGCGGCCTGCGCCAGTCCCGTCGCCGTCCCGAACACGGGGTTGGACGCCATGCCGCGCGACGGGGACGCCGTGAGCCGTTCGTGGTACATCGTGCCGATGTCCCCGAGGCCGCTGAGCAGGTGCGCCTCGCCGGTCGGCGGCGAGATCAGCTGGCGTACGGACGTCTCCTCCAGGCCCCGGATCCGCGGCGCCCAGCGCTTCAGGTCGCGGGTGCCGTAGAGCGTCGCGCCGGTGCCGTACACGAGGTTCTTCGAGTCGTAGGGGTCGAGGGCGAGGGCCTGGATCCACCAGCCGAACTTCGGCTTGTCGGCCCCCCAGGTGAGATAGGGCGTCTCGGACACGTCGAAGACGGCGGAGTCCTTGAGGGACGTCCAGGTACGGCCGCCGTCGGTGGAGCGGAACACGGTGTCGATCTCGGCCCAGCGGTTGTTGGTCGAGACGACCACCGTGCCGGGGCGCCGGGCGTCGACGGCGACCCCGCCGTAGCCGAAGGAGTCGGTGCCGCCGTCGCTCGTGGTGCCGCCCGGCCGCACCGGGGTCACGTCGGTCCATCTGCCGGTGCCGGTGCGGAGCTTGTGCACACTGCCGTCGGACTGGCCGTTGGGTCCGGGTGCGTCGGCGTACGTCACGTACAGCTCGCGGGAGTGCCTGTCGTACGCGGCGCGGATCGGGACCTTGGCGAAGGCGCCGGTGGGGCGGCCGGGGACGGCTTCCCAGGTGGTGCCGTCGCCGGTCCGGTAGAGGTTGGCGGTGGTGCCGTCGCCGTCGCCCCAGCCGGCGTAGACGGTGCGTCCGGCGGCGACGAGCAGGGTGACGCCCTGGCCGGAGGCGCTGGGGGTCGCCGGGAAGCCGGTCGCCGTCGCCCAGGTGGCACCCCGGTCGGTCGACCTGAGCAGACCGTCGTGCCGGGTGCCCAGCCACAGGGTGTCGCTGTCGCGGGGGTCGACGAGCAGGCGCTCGCCCGTGCCCCGGCCGTCCTCGTTGGCTCCGAGCCTGACGGTGAGGTCGGTGCGGGCCCAGGTGGCGCCGCGGTCGTCGGAGCGGAGGATCGCGCCGTAGCCGGCCCAGGACTGTGTGTAGGTGCCGAGGGCGAGGTAGAGGCGGTTCGGGTGGGCGGGGTCGACGGCGATGGCCTCCACACCGAGGAGGTTCCAGTCGTCCCAGCCGAGGTGGTCGGTCAGCGGGGTCCAGCGGGCCTTGCGGTCGTCCCAGCGGTAGGCGCCGCCGATGTCGGTACGGGCGTAGGCGCAGCCGCGCGCGGTCGGGTGGAAGAGAACGCCGGTGACGAAGCCGGTGCCGCCGATGACGGCGGTGCGCCAGCGGTAGCGTCCGGCGGCCGGGCCGCTTTTCGCGTCGGTGGCGTGGGCCGGGGTGGCGAGTGCGGGGAGGGTGGTGAGGGCTGCGGTGGCGGAGGTCGCGGCGAGTACGGTGCGGCGGCTGGGGTGGGGGGTGCGCATGGCATACCTCGTTTTGCGGGGAGGGGTACGGGGTGGGCGCCTTGTGGCTCGGGGGGTTCGGTGCGTCGGCGGCTGCGGGTGGTGTGTGGTTGCTCGCGCAGTTCCCCGCGCCCCTCAAAAGCGCCGGGTACTCCCGGGGGCTGAAGGGCGCAGCCCTTCAAGGGGCGCGGGGAACTGCGCGACCAGCCACGAAGCACCCGCGGCCGCCGACGAACCCGCACCCCCGAGTTCATGGGCGCCCCGGTCAGCCCTTGATCGCACCCGTGAGCATCCCCTTCTTGAAGTGCTTCTGGACGAAGGGGGAGAGGACGGCGACGGGGAGCAGGGCCATGACCATGACCGCCATCTGGATGGCGAGCGGGGAGAGCTGGCCGGTGTTGATCTGGGCGGAGAGACCGACCGGGCGTTCCTGTTTCTGGACGAGCTGGATCATGACGTTCTGCAGCGGCATCATGTCCTGGTCGGTGAGGTAGATGGAGGCGTTGAACCAGGCGCTCCAGTAGCCGACCGCGTAGAAGAGGGCGATGACCGCGAGGACCGCCCTCGACAGCGGCATCACGATCTTCCACAGGATGCGCCAGTCACCGGCGCCGTCGATGCGGGCGCTGTCGATGAGCTCCGGCGAGATGCCCATGAAGAACGAGCGCAGGACCAGGATGTTGAAGACGCTCACCGCGCTCGGGAGGATCAGCGCGAGATAGGTGTCCGTGAGACCGAGGGCCTGGACCAGCAGATAGGTCGGGATGAGGCCCGCGCCGAAGAACATCGTGGCGAGCAGGGTCATCAGGATCCAGCGGTGTGCGAGTGAGCCGACACGGGACAGGCCGTAGGCGCACAGGACCGAGACGGTCATGCTGAACAGGGTGCCGACGACCGTGACGCCCACGCTGACCAGGGCGGCCGTCTGGACCTGGCCGCCGCCGAGGAGTTCCCGGTAGGCGACGAAGGTGATGCCCTCGGGGATGACGACGAGGCCGCCCGCCTCGTCGATGGTCTTCTTCGTCTGGAGGCTGGTGACGACGACGATCCACAGGGGGAAGAGGATCGCGAAGCAGGCGAAGCCCAGGGCGATGCCCTTGCCCGCGAGTCCCGCCTTGGCGGGTTCCTCCTCCCAGACCGGGCGGGGTGGGGCGGCCCAGCGGCTCGGTTCGCGTGCCGTCGCCCGCCGGTCGGCGGTCCCGGTCTCCTCACCGGCTTTGCCGAGGAGCGCGCTCATTTCTTGTACACCCCCTGCTCGCCCATGAGATGGGCGACCTTGTTGGCGGTCAGGACCAGGGCGAGGCCGACCACGCCCTTGACGAGTCCCGCCGCGGCGGCGTAGCTGAAGTCCTGGTTGCGGATGCCGTTCCACCACACATAGGTGTCGAGGACGTCGGAGGCCTCGACGCCCACCGCCTGCCGTTGGAGCAGCAGTTGCTCGAAGCCGACGGTCAGGGCGTCGCCGACGCGCAGCACCAGCAGGAGGGCGATCACCGGGCGCAGGGCGGGCAGGGTGATGTGCCACATGCGCCGCCAGCGGCCGGCGCCGTCCATGGCCGCGGCCTCATAGAGGTCGTGGGAGACGGAGGAGAGCGCGGCGAGGAAGACGATGATGCCCCAGCCGGCGTCCTTCCAGATCATCTCGACCGTGACCAGGTACTTGAAGGTCTCCGGGTTGGTCATCAGGTCGAAGCCTTCGACGCCGTGCTGGCGGAGGGTCTGGGCGATGACGCCCGCCCCGCCGAAGATCTGCATGAACACGGTGACGACGAGGACCCAGGAGAAGAAGTGCGGGAGGTACATGACCGCCTGGGCGACCGCCCGGATCCGGGGTCGGACGATGCTGTTGATGAGCAGCGCGAGCAGGATCGGGATGGGGAAGAATAGGACAAGCTGGAGGAAGAACAGCACGAAGGTGTTCTGCACCGCGTGCCAGAAGTCCGAGTCGGCGACGATCCGTTCGAACTGCTCGAAGCCGACCCAGGGGCTCTGGAAGATGGCGACGAAGCCGTTCTCGCTGAGGTAGGGGTCGTAGTCCTGGAAGGCGACCACGTTGCCGAGGATCGGTATGTAGTTGAAGACCAGGATCAGCAGGACCGCCGGCAGCGTCATCAGGATCAGGGTGCGGTCACGCCGGAATCTCAGGCGGAGGCTCAACCTGCCCGCGCGCCCGTCGTTCCGGGGCGGCGGCCCGGTGGCGTCGTCGGACGCCACCGGGGCCGTCCCGGGAGTCTTCGCCTCGGCCCTCGGCCGGGGCACCGTGCTGTGGGACACGGCGTTCTCCTCGCCTCGGCCCCGGGTCAGTTCGCCGAACCGGTGTCGTCGAGCAGCTTCTTGTACCAGTCGCGCAGGTCGTCGCCGCCCTTGCTCTTCCAGTCGGACACCGCCTGCTGGACGTCACCGATCTTCTTGCGCCCGCGCACGACGTCGTCCTCCAACTGCTCGAAGTTGTCGGCGAGGTTGGCCCAGCGGTTGGGTTCGGTGACGGTGAGCCCGAAGAAGGAGGTCTTCTTGGTGAAGGCGCCCATGCGCTGCTGCCACTCGACGATGCCCTTGGTGACCTCGGGGAAGTCGGGATAGGCGACGTACGGGGCGGGGTTGCCGGTGTAGTCGTAGGCACCGTTGACCTCGTTGACGCCCGTGGTGGACTTGACCGGGAGGCCCTTCTTCATGTCGTAGTCCGTGCCCTCGACGCCGTAGGAGGTGAGCATGAACTCCTTGGTGCCGTAGGGCGCGGCGCAGTAGTTGCAGAGGGCGAGGAAGTCCTTGATCTGCTGCGCGGACGCCTTCTTGCTGACGAAGGTGAAGATGTTGGAGGGCTGCACCGCCCACAGGGTGGGGTCGCCGCCGTCGGGGCCGAAGATGTCGAACGCGGCCATGTCGAAGTCGTTCTTCTGCGTGGCCTGCTCGGAGACCGATCCCCACCAGGCGGAGATGTTGCCGTTGAAGACGAGGGACTGACCGGCGGTGAACCGGTTCCGGGCGTCGCCGCCCGCCTTGCCGGAGACCGCGTCCGGGTGGACCACGTGGGCCGCGTAGAGCTTGCGGGTCCACTCCAGGGCTTCGAGGTACTCCTCGGTCTCGACGCGGTTGACCAGCTTGCCGTCGACCATGTTCCACCACAGCGCCTTGTCGCTGCCGGGGAAGACGCCGTAGAAGTTGAACGCCGACCACTTCATGTCGTCGCAGGCCCACACCTTCGCCTTGGCGTCGGTGGCCTCCTTCGCCCAGGACAGGAACTCGTCGGGGCTCGTCGGGACGGTGTAGCCCTTCTTGTCGAAGATGTCCCGGCGGTACATGGGCGCGATGTCCGTGACGTACGGGGCGGGCATCGGGACCGCGCGCAGCTGGCCGCCGAAGATGCCGCGCTGCCAGGCCTCGCTGGGTACGGCCGCGAGGTTCGGGTACGCCTTGACCTTGTCCCCGGAGAGATACGGGCCGAGGTCGGCGAACTTGGCGTTGATGGCACTCGGTATCTTGCCCATCAGGTTCCAGCCGGGCACGACGACCACATCGGGGATGTCGCTGGAGGCGAGGACCGCGCCGAGCTTCTGGTCGTAGGTGACGCCGTCCTGGTTCTGCCAGGTCACCTGGACGCCCACGGCCTCGTTCATCGCCGTGTAGTACGGGTTGTCGCCCTTCGGCGGCGTCCCCCAGAACGGCGACATGACCTTCAGTCCGCCGCCGCTGCCCAGCTTCTTCGGCACCGAGGTCGTCAGGTCGGCCGTGGGGATCGCCTTGGTGAAGCCGGCCGCCGAGCCGTTCTTCGACGGGATGTCGGGCGCCACGACGTTCGAGGCGACGAACGTCGGAAGGATCTTCTTCGCGTCCTTGCCCGACGTCGTGCCCTCCTTGCGGCCTTCCTGCGAGCCGCCGCAGGCGGACAGCAGCGGCACGCCCCCCGCCACTACGGCGGCGGCGACCGCCGTGGAGGCGAGAAAGCTTCTCCGGCCGGGCGCGGCGGAGGTGGCGGAGTTCGGCGTCATAGCGTCAACCCTTCATGGCGCACACCAGGACACCCGGCGGTGGCCGTCGGCTGCGGTGTCTTCAACAGAACTGGCTGTGCAGAAGCGATGATCATCGGAGGGAGGTGAGCATGCGAAGCGGCTCCCTCCACAGTCGAAGCGCTTCGATGTTGCTGCGAGGTTAAGTGAACGACCGGGGGTGCACAAGGGTCGATCCGCAGATTCCTCAGCGGTGCGAAGGACTGGAGCGACCCCTTCCGACCTTCGCTCTCCCGGCCTGTATGACGGTGCGGAAACGGATCTGTTGCGCCTTGGTCTCTTGACACCCACCCCACCGTCGAATGAGCATCGAAGCGCTTCGAAAGCGCCTCGTCGCTCCACCGCAAAGGGATCCCCACGTGACCGCAGAGACGACCCCCACGCCACCTTTCCGCGATCCGCAGCTGCCGCTCGCGAAGCGCATCGACGACCTGCTCCAGCGGCTCACCCCGGACGAGAGGATCGCGTTCCTGCACCAGTTCGCGCCCGCCGTCGACCGTCTCGGGGTGGCCGCCTTCCGCACCGGCCAGGAGGCGCTGCACGGGGTGGCGTGGATGGGTCCCGCGACGGTGTTCCCGCAGGCCGTCGGCCTCGGTGCGACCTGGAGCGAGGACCTCGTGCGCCGGGTGGGCGAGGCCGTGTCCACCGAGGTGCGCGCGATGCGGGCGCGCGACGACCGCGTCGGCCTCAACGTCTGGTCCCCCACGGTCAACCTGCTGCGCCACCCCCTGTGGGGCCGCAACGAGGAGGGCTACTCCGAGGATCCACGGCTGACCTCGGCGATCGCGACCGCGTACACCCGCGGCCTGCGCGGCGACCACCCCACGTACTGGCGCACGGCCCCGGTCCTCAAGCACTGGCTGGCGCACAACAACGAGACCGACCGCTCCACCACCTCCTCCTCGGTCCGTCCCCGCGTCCTGCACGAGTACGACCTGCGCGCCTTCCGCGAGACCGTCGAGGCGGGCGCGGTGGCCGGCGTCATGCCCGCGTACAACCTGGTCAACGGCCGCCCCAACCACGTCTCGCCGCACCTGGCGGAACACCTGCGGACCTGGACCGACGAGCCCCTGCTGGTCTGCTCGGACGCGGGCGCGCCGACGAACCTGGTCGACTCCGAGCACTACTTCGACACCCACGAGGAGGCCACCGCAGCCTCGCTGCGCGCCGGGGTCGACAGCTTCACCGACCACGGCACGGACGGTTCGACGATGACCGACCGCGTCCGGGGCGCCCTGGCCCGCTCCCTGCTGACCCCGGCCGACATCGACGAGGCGGTCCGCCGACAGCTCTCCGTCCGCTTCCGCCTGGGCGAGTTCGACCCCGTCGCCGACCCGTACGCCGACGTCAAGGAGTTCGACACCCCGGCCCACCGCGCCCTCGCCCAGGAGGCCGCGGAACAGGCGGTGGTCCTGCTGAAGAACGAGGGCGGCCTGCTCCCCCTCGCCGCCGACACCCGTATCGCCGTCGTCGGTCTGCTCGCCGACGAGTGCAAGCTCGACTGGTACAGCGGCACCCTCCTGCACCGCTCCACCCCGCTCGAAGGTCTGTACGACCGCTTCGGCGCCGAGCGCGTGATGTTCGCGGAGGGCGTGGACCGGGTACGCCTGCGGGCGCGGTCCACCGGCGCGTTCGTGTTCGTCCCCGAGGCGCCCGAGGCCGCCGACGAGGTGCGCGGCGCACAGGGGGCGCTCGATCCGGCGCTCCTGGCCGGCCGTACCGATCTGTCGCCGCTCACCACCGACCCGGACGGCACCGAACTGGCCCTCGTCGACTGGGGCGAGGACGTGCTCACGCTGCGCGCGCCGGACGGCCGCTATCTCTCGGTCGCCGACGACGGCTTCCTGCGCGCCTCCGCCGACCAGCCGGGCGGCTGGATCGTCCAGGAGACGTTCCGCCTGGAGCCCTGCGAACCCCACGGGAAGGGGCACCTCCTCAAGCACCTGGGAACCGGCCGGTACGTCACTGTCGGCGCCGACGGAGTAAAGGTTGCCGACGGCAATCCGGAGATCTTCGACCTGGTCGTCACCGAGCACGGCGAGGCAGCCGTCGCACGGGTGGCCGCCGAGGCCGACGTCGTCCTCGTGGTCGCGGGCAACGACCCGCACATCAACGGCCGCGAGACCGAGGACCGTACGACCCTCGCCCTGCCCGCCCACCAGGAACGGCTGCTGCGCGCGGCCCGCGCCGCCAACCCGAACACGGCGCTGGTCCTGGTCTCGGCCTACCCCTACGCCGTCGACCCCGCCGGCCTGCCCGCCGTCCTGTGGACCGCGCACGGCGGCCAGGCCGCGGGCACCGCCCTGGCCCGCGTCCTCGCCGGTGACGTCTCCCCCGCGGGCCGCCTCCCGCAGACCTGGTACGCGGCCGACGCCGACCTCCCCGGCCTCCTCGACTACGACGTGATCGGCGCTCGCCAGACGTACCTCTACTTCGAGGGCACCCCGCTGTTCCCGTTCGGCCACGGCCTGTCCTACGCGGAGTTCGCGTACGGAAACCTGGCCGCCCAGGTGGGGGACGGCGATCTGACGGTCTCCTTCACCGTCACCAACACGGGCACGGTGACCGCCGACGAGGTCGCCCAGCTCTACGTCCGCGCCGAGACCCCGTCGGTCCCGCGCCCGCGCCGCGAGCTGGCCGGCCACCGCCGCGTCACGCTCGCGCCCGGCGCCTCGACGGAGCTGACCTTCCGACTCCCGCTCTCGGTACTGGAGTTCTGGGACGTGGCCCACGGCGCCTGGCATCTGGAGCCGGGCGCCTACGAAGTGCTGGCCGGCGCGTCCAGTGAGGACATCCGCCTGCGTACGACCGTCACCGTCGACGGCGCACCGGTCGCCCCGCGCCCGGTCGTGACCCGCGGTCTGGACGCGGCGGACTTCGACGAACAGCGCGGCACGGAGATCGTCGACCGCACGAAGGCGTCCGGCGACGCGGTCACACCGGCGGGCGACGGCCCCGGTGAACTGCTCTACCGCGCCTGCGACTTCGGGGCGGGCGTCACCGAGATCACGGTGGAGGCGGCGGGGGCGGGAAGCGTCGAGTTCTCGCTCGTGGGCGGCCCGGTACTGGCCACCCTGACGCTCGACCCGCCCACCGCGGGTCCGTACGCCTACACGACCCTGCGCGCCGCCGTACCGGCGGCCGGGACGCACGACGTCCGCCTGGGCTTGCGCGGCCCACTGCGGCTGGCGCACGTCGGCTTCTCCGGTTGAGGGTCCGGAGCGAGCCGGCACACAGAAGGGGCCCGGCACCGGAAGGCATCGGTGCCGGGCCCCTTCATCCCGGGATCTGACCCGAGACTACATGAAAACGATTGTCACAAGCTAGAGGTGACGGGGAACTGCGGGCGGCAAATCGTACCGAGGGCGCTCAGAGCTGGAGCCCCGTCAGCACCATCACCCGCTCGTAGGTGTAGTCGTCCATGGCGAAGCGCACACCCTCGCGCCCGACGCCCGACTGCTTCACCCCGCCGTACGGCATCTGGTCGGCGCGGTAGGACGGCACGTCACCGATGACCACGCCGCCGACCTCCAGGGCCCGGTGGGCGCGGAAGGCGGTCTGCAGGTCGTGGGTGAAGACGCCCGCCTGGAGGCCGTACTTGGAGTCGTTGACGGCGGCGAAGGCCGCGGCCTCCCCCTCCACCTTCCGTACGGTGAGGACGGGCCCGAAGACCTCCTCGCAGGAGACGCTCACGTCGGCGGGTACGTCGGTGAGGACGGTCGGCGCGTACGAGGCGCCGTCGCGCTTGCCGCCGGTGAGCAGCGTGGCGCCGGCGTCGACCGCCTCCTGCACCCATGCCTCGACCCGCTTGGCGGCGTCCTCGCTGACCAGCGGCCCCACATCGGTCGCGCCGTCGGACGGGTCGCCGGTCACCTGCGCCTCGACCGCCGCGACGATGCGCGGCAGCAGCCGGTCGTACACGGACGCGTCCGCGATCACCCGCTGCACGGAGATGCAGGACTGGCCGCCCTGGTAGTTCGAGAAGGTCGCGATGCGGCCGGCGGCCCAGTCGAGGTCCTCGTCGCTCGCGTAGTCGGCGAGCACGACCGCCGCGCCGTTGCCGCCCAGCTCCAGGGTGCAGTGCTTGCGCGGCGCCGAGTCCATGATCGCGTAGCCGACCTTCTCGGACCCGGTGAAGGAGATCACGGGCAGCCGCTCGTCCTGGACGAGGGCGGGCATGCGGTCGTTCGCGACCGGCAGGATGCTCCAGGAACCGGCGGGCAGCGCGGTCGCCGCGTCCGCGAGCAGCTCACCGATGATCAGCCCGGACAGGGGCGTCGCCGGGGCGGGCTTCAGGATGATCGGCACACCGGCCGCGATCGCCGGGGCGATCTTGTGGGCGCAGAGGTTGAGCGGGAAGTTGAAGGGCGCGATCCCGAGGACGACGCCCTTGGGGAAGCGGCGCGTGAGGGCGAGCCGCCCCTGTCCGCCCAGGTCGGTGTCGAGCCGCTGTGCCTCGCCGCCGTTGAACCGCCGGGCCTCCTCGGCCGCGAACCGGAACACCGAGACCGCACGGCCGACCTCGCCGCGCGCCCACTTGACCGGCTTGCCGTTCTCGGCGGAGATCAGCTGCGCGATCTCCTCGGTCCGCTCGACGAGACTCCTGCTGACGTGGTCGAGCACGGCGGCCCGCACGTGCGCGGGCGTCGCCGCGAACTCGTCCCGTACGGCGTACGCGGCGGCCACGGCCTCTTCGACCTGCTCGTCCGTCGGCACGCTCACCGCTGCGACCAGGCGGCCGTCCCAGGGCGACGTCACATCGAACGTGGTCTCACCGGTGGCCCGACGGCCGGCGAGCCAGAAGGCGGTAGTGGCGGTCATAGTCGTTCCCGGCCCTTCGGTGGGTACACATGTCGTCTTCCGGCTCCACGGTAGAGCCGGGACGGCGAGGGGGCGCTTGTCCGGCACGTATGACTACGGCTGGGAGGTGCGCCGGATTGGAGGGGTGGGGTGGGGTGGTTGGGCCGGGGTGGTGGAGTGGGGGCGGGCCGGTGGGGCTTCTCGCGCAGTTCAATGAAAAGCAGTGGGCGCAGCCCCTGCTTTTCAGGGGCGCGGGGAACTGCGCGATCAGCCCCCACCCGGCCCCCCGCCCGGGGTCGAAG
>NZ_JBSFCF010000045.1:0-72649 GCF_053593335.1 Streptomyces sp. NPDC002324 | reverse complement strand
CGAGCGCGAGGCGATCCTCACCCTCCACAAGACGGCCTCTCAGGTCGGGTGGTGGGAACAAGCCGAATACGAGGAGGTCCTGCCGAGCGGCCTAGGGGTCTTCGTCGGGCTGGAGTTCGACGCACGCTCGATCCAGGAATGGGAGCTGGGATTCATCCCGGGCCTGCTGCAAACTCCGGAGTACGCCCGTGCCGTGCTCGCCTCGGTGCCCCGACGGGACCCCGTGGAAGTTGATCGGCTCGTCAGGGTCCGGATGATGCGTCAGAAGCGGCTCGCGCAGGAAAAGGATCCGCTTGAGCTGTGGGCTGTGATCGACGAGGCGGTCCTGCGCCGGCCGATCGGTGGCCGGGAGGTGATGCGGGCCCAGCTCGAAGCCTTGGCGGAAGCAGCGAGTCGGCCGAATATCACTGTGCAGGTGTATCCCTCCACCAGCAAGGACGTCCACCCCGGCCTCCGGGGTGCGTTCAGCCTGCTCGAATTCGGGCCTGCCGACCCGCGCATCGGCTACGTGGACAGCCACGCCGGGAACGCCTTCCTGGAGAAGGACCGCCAGGTACGCACGCTCGTGGACATCTTCGACCGCCTGCGGGCGGGTGCACTCGATCCTGAGGAGTCCGCGGCGCTCCTGAACGACCTCGCCGCAGAGGAGAACTGATCATGACCCGCTGCATCCCGCCCCAGGACACCTCTCAGAACCTCACCTGGTGGAAAGCGTCATCCAGCTCGGAGAATGGGGCATGCGTCGAAGTGGCACATATGCCCGCCGACTCCGGCTGCATGGCCGTACGGGATTCCAAGGTCACGGAGGGGCCGCACCTCGTCCTCAGCCGAGCGGCCTTCACCACGCTCGTCAACGGGGTGTCCGCCGGGACGATCTGAATCATCGAACACGACGAAGGGGGCCGTCCTCAGACGGCCCCCTTCGTCGTGTGCACTGCCGTGCAGTCGCCCTCCCTACGCGAGCGCGGGCTCTCGGACAGTTGTGCGGTCTCGTGCACCCTGCTGTGCAGGCAGTGCAATCACCTGGTGGCGGGCAAGCTCCGCACGGAAGTCTGAGAGCCAACGGCGGGCGGTACTCGCGTCTCGCTCATCGCCGGCCAACTCCTGGTCTGTGGGCTCGCGCCCCTCGGTGTGCACCGTGTGCAGGTACAGCTCCCAGCCCCGCACCTTGGCTTGACTCGTCCAACGCGGGGCGGTTGGCTCCTCCGGGCTCGTGAGGGCCTCCAGCAACTCGTCCCGGGCTACCTGGAGTGCTACGTAGGCCGTGTTGCGCTGTCCCTCGGCCTCCTTCGCTTGGGCAAGTGCGGCGGCGGCCCGCTCGTTTGCCCGACGAGCCTCGTCCTCGGCCTGCTCCTTCTCGCTGGCCAGGTCCTCAACCTCGGTGATCTTCTCCTGTCGCTGCTCAGCAAGCCGCCTGATCTGCCCCTCGATCGCGGTGTACTGCTCGGCAAGTTCGTTCACCCGGCGCTGAGCGCGCTCCACATTGCTGTCCGCACTGCTTTGCACCTCCTCCGCTCGCCTCGCCTTCAGGCGGGCCTCGTCGACTCTGCGCTGTTGCCCGTTGACTTCGTCGCGCAGTTCGTCGGCGCGTGTCTGGAGAGCGCTCACCTCATCACGAAGTCCCCGTTCGCGGGACTCGCTGGCCTTCACGTTCGTCTTGAGCTGTCCCGCACGGGTCCTGAGCTGCTCGATCTCGCCCGCGAGCCGGTCACGTTCGGCCTCAACACGCTGGTAGACCTCCTCGGCCTCGGCCCTCTTCTCCGCCGCCTCCTGCGCCCCGCGCCGAGCATCCGCCGATGCCTCTCGGGCTTGTTCCAAGGTCGTCTTGGCCTGCGCAACTTCGTCGGCGGCCTGGCGGCGGATCTCCTCGGCCACCCGCTCGGCTTCGGCCTGCTCGGCGAGAGCCTTGTCCCTTGCCTGTTCTGCCTGCTCTCGCTCCTTCTTCGCCTGAGCCGCGCGAGCGCCCTCCTCCAGAGCTGCGACGCTGGGAACGATCGAAAGGTCTTCGAGCATGGCCACCATGCCCATGGGATCGGCCTTGTCCATACGTGCCAGGTCAGCGACCCGGCCCCGCGCAGTGAGGTGCCGAGCGAGCATCAGCTGAGCCGGGGTATCACCGGCGATGCCCGCGACATCGATAGCCAACTCGGCTTTCCCCCGAAGCACCTCAGCGGCGGTGGCGGCCTTCTTCAGCTTGCTCTCGTGGTCCCTCTGGGCCTTGCGACCGCCGGCTACTTCCGGAGCCTCGCGCAGGGCGTCCGCTCGGTCCAGAGCCATCCCAAGTTCGTGGATCTTGCGTGCGGCTCGACGGATACGGGCGTCTTGATGGATCACCCCGTCCCTGCTCGTCGCGTCGAGGCCCAGCTGAGCAAACACCTGTGCCCAAACGTGCACGTAGCCGAGCTGCAAGAGCCGGACCATGCCCGGGGTGACGTCCTCTTCGTCCTCATCAGAGTTGGCGGACATTTGCTTGTCCAACTCGTGCTCGATGAGCTTCGCCGAGACGGGCGGCACGAGAGCGAAGGCCACCATCGACACCCAGTTGCCGGGTGCGTGGGCCGCGTTCATCGCGGCGCTGGCCGTGACCAGGCCCCATGCCATTCGCCGCGTACGCCTCATCGGCCGTGTCCAGCGGCTTTCCACCAGCGCGGATCGATACAGGGACACGAAGCACGTGGCTTCAGCGAGGTCCCAAATTGCCATGAAGGGGACCGCGAAGACGACGGGGAGTTCCATCGATTCAGTCGCGAACCCATACAGGCCGTAGAGCGACACGAGCATGCCGCAAGCGCCCAGAATGGCGAGGGGCCCGGCTGCCGCCACGGTCGCGCGCACAGCCTCCCCCCGGCCGTTCTGGGAGGCGCTGATGGGCGCATGGGGCCCGCCCCGTCCCCGCCGCCGAATCACGGTATAGAGGGCCAGGAGAGCAAAGGTGGCAGCAACCAGAACGGCAGACATCGCCCATGAGGGGGCCTGGCCGATCTGGTGCGTGAGCTGCGACAGCTCGGGGATTTCAGGGAGCGTCATCCGACCTCACCCGCCTGAGCCATGGTTCCTCGCCGGGCCGTGCAGCCCGTACCCTGGTGATGCATCGGGGAGTCCTCTCCTCGGCCATCGGCTCCGGGCCTGCCCGCCAAAGCGAACCCGGAGCCCTTTTGTGTTTTTGCATGCATAAGTACATAAGGGTGCACCATCAAAAGCGCGTGCACTTTCACTGCCATAACCGTGTGCACAAGGCGCCATCGTAGCCACACAGCCCTGCACTACAAGGTGCACAGGGGGTGCGCGGCCTGCACGACATACTGCACAGGGCCAGTTTCACACTTACACAATATTGCACTTGTACATGCATAAGTGCAATAGGAATCTCCCGTCACTTCGATCAGTTCGCACCCTGCTGCACACCGCTGCACAAGCTGTTGCACAGCGGTGCACGGCTCTACTTGCGGGGTCGCCCCATCTTGCCTGCGGGTTGCACAGCTTCGCCGAGCAGCTGCACGATCTCGCCCGGGGTCATCTGCTGCTCAAGCCGGGTGAGGGCGAGCCGCAGAACCGCAGTGGCAGGAATCCTCTCCTGCCGGGCGGCTCCGGCTTCGGTGACTCGCCACAGAAACGTCTCGTGCTCGGGGTTCGGGTAGAACGGCATCGACTTGGGCCGCTGCTGCTTCTTGTCGGCCGCGGCTTCGGTCTCAGGCGTGCTAGGAGAGGGCGGTGGGGCCGGCTCCTCCTTGACCGAGAGGCCTTCGGGCTTCTCCTCTCGCTGCCGACGCTCTTGCTCTCGCTTCAGCCGCTCCTGCTCACGTCGCGCTAGTTCCTCACGGCGGACGGTCTCGCTGGCCTCACTCGCAGACTTGCGAGGGTTCCGTGATTCGCCGGCGTTGCGGCGTCCCCCGTCCCCACGGCGGCGGGCAGCGGCTTCGTTTTCCAGGTCATCCAAGCTATTCGCCATACTGGATCACCGCATCCACCAGGCCGTCCATGGAGCCCACGAATCGCTCGGCCCGCTTCGGCACCGGTTCGGAAGACACTGCGACGTTGATCCGTCGACTCCTGAGCCATGTCTCATCGTGAACAACGGGGCCTGTGGGGAATCCGCCGTGACTGCTCGTGATGGTTCGCAACTGCTTGCGCGCCCAAGACGGCGGCGCTGAAACCTTGTTGGGGGTGATGAGCAACGGGTGATTAGTCAGCTCGTCCACCATTCCCTCAAGGGCGTTGAGGGACTCCTTCGTCAGCACCGCCGGCACAACGATGACGTTGGCCGAGTTCACGGCCCCGTATGTGGCCTCACAGCCACCGGGGTGTGTGTCGACGACTACCGGACGCTGCCACTCGCGCGCCCACTTGAGCAAGGCGTCCGTGACGGCTTCCCTCTCCGGCTGCTCATCCACCAAGCCGGGATAGGACGGCACGAGGTCAGCCATCCGGCGCCCTTTGACAGGCCTGGGGACCGTCCCGTTCTTGAAGGCATCTTGCAAGGGGTACCGGACGAACTTCTCGTACCGGTAGCCCATGGACCGAGAGCTACAACCCCGGTCCCAATCGAGATCCACCAGGACAGCACCAAGCAGATACGCAATCTCCCGGGCGAAGGTGGACTTACCGTCGCCCCCCTTCCACGCAGCGGCTGCGACGACGGGCGGCTGTCCGCCGGTACCCTCCGCCCACTCCACAAGACTTTTAGGCATGCACGACATTATGCGGGCATAAGTGCTCGCCCCTCTTGCACTATCAGTCCACTCATAGCGTATCTTGCACTTGTGCATGTATAAATGCACAAGTGCAATTGCTGTTGACCTGCACAAACTCAAAGAGGGGCCGGGCTGGCACCCGACCCCTCATGGTTTCGGTCCACGTCGGCTGGTGTGCGTCTCGCCGTCGGGGCCTCGATCCCTGTGGAGGATCTGACATGACTGTACGTGAGGACGCATTCACGCCTATCCAGTTGCTGGCTAGCGCTGCTGCGGCGGCCGCGGTTCGGGAGGTCATGACCGTGCCTGCGGAGAGGGTGGCCGAGCTGGTAGCGGAGACCTTGACGGGCGATCCGCTGGTTCAGCTGGCGGCGGCGGTGCTCGGAGATCGGTACGTCGACCGGTACCAGGCGGCTGCCGTTCTGGGAATGACGCTCCCAGCCTCCGCGTAGCGTCGCTCCGCGGCTGATTGGTACGACAAAGGGCGGGGCCCGGACTTCGGTCCGGGCCTCCGCCCGTCGTTGGTGTCAGCGTGCGGCAGGAGGGGGAGCGGTGCTGTTCCTGAGCTGAGCCAGGCGTCGGACTGCCTTGTCGTACGCCCGTCCCTGGGGACCGGGGATGTTGCCGCGCATCCGGACGATGGTCTCGCCGGTGGTGATGGCCTGGTCCACGTCTCCGATCATGAGCCATAGGGCGTGTGCTCGTCCGGCGGCCTCGTCCGCGGCTGCCGCTTGGTTCTGCAGAGCCCACCGCTCGGCGACGTCCCGATACAGGCTGCACGCTGCGGGGAGGTCGCCGCTCTGAGCCGTGAGGTGGGCCAGGACTTCGCGCGCTTGGAGAGCGGCTTGATGGCTCGGGCCGTGCTGGCGGGCGGCTGCCTCATCGAGGGCGGCCGCCATCCGCAGAGCCTCGTCGAGACGTCCGGCCTGTTCCAGGGCTCGCACGCGCAGATAGCTCGGAATCTGCGGCTGCATGGAGATCCGGGGGTCCTGCGGGGCGGCTGGGCCGGGCAGGAGGGTGGGCTGCGTGATCACAGACGGGGCTGGCTGACGGGCCGGAGCCTCCTCGGCGGGCCGCTCGTGCTGCTCGGCGACGTGGGCCGCACGGCGTGCTGTGCGCACCCGGACGGTGGAGTCGTCGTCTTCCGGTGCCGTACGGGAGCCGCGTACTCGGACAGTCCGGTCGTCCTCGGGTTCCGTGACGGTGGGGACGACGAACGGCGTCGCGGGGGGCTGGGGGAGCGGTACGGCGGGCTGCGCAGGATCTGCCGTCGGGGCCGCCGCCGTCTCGGGGGCCGGGGCGGCGCTCTTCTCCGCCCGGCGGCGTGACCAGGGGGCGACAGTGACTCGTTCCCCGTTCCTCCGGAGCCTGCGGGCCTTGGCCTTCTTGGCGGGAACGGCGGGGCCTGCCTCGTGGACGGTGCCGTCGGGGTCGATCAGCAGCGGCCACGTGGTGCCGTCGTCGTCGACCGCGTCGGCCAGGACCGCGCGGGGCGGTGCGAGACGTGCCGCGATCGCCGCGACGGCCGTCACGGCCTCGCCCCGGCCAGCGTACGGCTGGGCTGGGGCTGCCGGTCCGGTGACGGTCACGGTGCCGTCGGCCTGGGCGGTGAGCTGGTAACGGGGCCAGGCGGGCACCGGCGGGGTGGTCATCGCGTCCTCCTCACTGGAAGGTGACGGCGTTCAGCCGCCAGGGGTTCGACGTCGTGGTGCGGGTGAGTTCCGCGAACGCCACGTGGACCTCCTCCGGGCCCTTCCACCCGTCGCGGCCGGTGGGGGTAAGCGCGATGGTCCACTGCCGGTAGGCCGTGGTCTGGGTGTCGTTGGGGCGGCCTGCCTCCTCGGTGAGGGTGAGGCGGGGCTTGGTGTAGGCCTTGTGCGCGGCCCAAGTCGTCCAGTCGGTTCCGGGCTGAGAGCGGGAAACGGCGGCGCGCAGCTGCTCGGCGTAGGCCGTGGTGCACCACCCGGCTTCCGCCGTACGGCGGCCCGCGTCGTTGCGGCTGGTGTCGAGGGTCGTGTCATAGGTCGTCAGCGCGGTCAGGGCCGCTTTGCTGACGGCGCTCGCGTCGTTGCCGTCGACGTCGCCGGGGTAGGGGATACCGCCCTTGGGCTGGCCGGTCGCGCCGGTGGGCAGCGGGGCGGCCTCGGTGGCGTCGCGGGGGAGCGGGTGGGGGCCGGTGCCGCTGGGGGTGGGTTCCTTGGGAGGGGCGGCGTCGCTGTCGCCGCTGTCGCCGCTGAACGCGCCGCACCCGGTGGCCAGTACGCCCGCGAGGGCTGCGGCCGCGGCGGCGCGCACGGCGCGGCGCCTGGTGGTCGTGGTGGTCACCCGATCCTCCGGATCGTCATGGGGCGGCTCTTGTAGTACGGCTCGTCAAGACTGCTGATCTTGACCTTGTCTCCAGTGCGCGGAGCGTGCACGAACTGACCGTGGCCGATGGCAACACCGATGTGGTCGAAGCCTCCGCCGTTCAGGCTGAACGCCACCAGATCGCCCGGCTGGACGTCGTCACGGGAGACAGCCTTGCCCTCTTTTGCCTGGTACTGGCTGGTGCGGGGGAGGGTGATCTTCCCGCCCGATCCGTGGTAGACCGCGTACTGAACGAGCGAGGAGCAGTCGAACCCGACGGTGCCGGCGCCCTGGGCGATGCCCCGGGTGGGACCGCTGAGACCTCCACCGCCCCACGAGTAGGGGGTGCCCATCCAGCGCTTGGCCTGGGCGGCGATGCGCTGGCCGAGTGGCCCGCCGGTCTCGCCCTCCTCGATCCGGCTGTACTGCGCGACGCGCTCCATGATGCGCTCCACGTACGTCTGCGTCTCGATGTACGGCGGGATGCCCTTGTACTGCTCCACCGCGCCGGGGCCCGCGTTGTACGCCGCGAGCATCAGCCGCGTGGGGTCGCCGTCGAGGTTGTAGCTGCGCACCTTCTTCATCAGCCAGCAGTCGTAGCGGGCCTGGGTCATGATCGCGTCGGCGGGGGTGAAGGGGTTGGCGGTGCCGTCGTTGTCGGCGTCCACGCCCCAGCTGGCCCAGGTGCCGGGCATGAACTGGCTCAGTCCCTGGGCGCCCACGGGGCTCTTGGCGTTGGGGTTCCAGTTGGATTCCGCGGAGATCTGCGCGGCGATCAGGGGTGCGCTCACCCCGTCGCAGGTCTTGCCCGCTCGAATGATCCAGTCCACGTACTCGGGCGGGACGTTGTCCGCGTTGAGCGCGGCAGAACTCCCGGCGAGCTTGCTGTCGTCGGGGTTCTCAATGGCTCCGCCGAGCATGCTGAGCCCGACCACGAGCATGCCCAGGGCGCCCGCGACGCCGACGGCGAGCGGCCCGCCTGCCTTGCCGGTCATCGGGCGGTCCCCCTCATGTGGCGGGTGTGTCCGGTCCGGCGGCCGTCGGTGGTGAGCCCTCTATAAGGTCGGTGATCGCCTGCGTGCGGAAGCGCCACGGCGCCCGCGGGCTCGTGCTCGTTTTGAACGCCCCGGGCAGCAGTCCTTTGGCGGCCATCTGGGCGATGGTGGCCTGGTCGTACCGGAGCAGATCGCCGACCTCGCCGGCCGTGAGGACCTCGGGGAACTGGTCGAGCAAGGGGGGCAGTTCCTCGTCGCAGGACCGTCCCTCCATCACTGCGGCGATGCGACGCCGGTCGAACCGCCAGGCGGCTCGCCGGGAGGTCCCGACGCGAAACGCCCTGAGCGTGCCTCGCTCGGCTTGCCGCGCGACATGTACCGGGCTGACCCGCAGGATCTCGGCGACCTCCGCCGTTGTCAGCACAACCGCATAGGTTGCCAAGGGCTCTTCGCGTTCCGTCATGTCCGCGCATCCTAGTCACACGTCTACCCCCGTGACACTTCATACCGAAAGAGCATCAACTTCTCGATAGATGCGATCTGTTGTGGCCACGTAACATCTTGCAACGACAGATAGCACTAGGTCTAGAATGTTCGCACATCGCGAAGAGGTTAGGGGGCGTGCAGTGGCGAGTGATTCGCCGAATCCGTGGCTGACTCAACCGAGTTCAGATGTACGAGACGTGACTACCGCACACCCGGTTGCACAGGCAAATGAATTGGGGCGTCCGCTCGGCCCTCAGCCCGGGGCTGTCCCGCCGCCGCAGTACGGCTTGCCCGTTGCTCCTGCATCGGTGGCCCCGCAGGGCGGTTGGGCCTGGCTCGGCTGTCACGGCGGAGCCGGCGTCACCAGCCTTCAGCACGCTCTCCCCGGCGGCTACGACGCCGGACGCATGTGGCCCGCGCCGGTCGGCTACCTTCGCCACCCGGTCGTCCTCGTGTGCCGTTCCAACGTCATGGGGCTGACCGCCGCTCAGCTCGCCGCCCGGCAGTGGGCGTCCGGCCAGGTGCAGGGGATCGACCTGCTCGGCCTGGTCGTCGTCGCCGACGCACCGGGCAAGCTGCCCCGCCAGCTCAAGGACCTGTTCCATCTCGTCAGCGGCGGCCTTCCGCGCACCTGGACGGTGCCGTGGATGGACGCCTGGCGGCTGGGGGAGACCCCGGCCGCCAACCAGTCCCGCCAACTCGCCGCCCTCCAGCGCGACCTGGCACGTCACCTCAGCCCCACGGGGAGAACCCAATGAGTGCCCTGATCTCCGCGACGGTCGAATTCCTCGCCGCCGACCCCTCGCCTCTGCCCGACCCCGTTCCCGAGACGATCCCGGGCTCGGAGGGTCTGGTGAAGGTTATGAACTGGATCGCCTGGGGCGTCGCCAGTTTGTGCATCGTCGGACTGATGATCGTCGCCGGGAAGCTGGCGATGGCCTACCGCCAGGGCGAGGGGTACGAAGCGATGTCGGGCCTGGGCAAGGTGATGGTGGCGTGCCTCATCGTCGGCTCGGCCTCCAGCATCGTCGGCCTCCTCACCTGACCTCGACCACGTAGGGGACTGTCATGTCTGCACCGATCGACGGCCGTGGGCCTGCCGGGCCCGGCGCCGATCACCCGTTCCGACAGCGCTGGTTCGTCATCTCCGGCCTGTTCCTCGTCGTCGTGATCCTGCTCGGGGTCCTGGTCGTCGTCAGCACCGGCGACGACGGCGGCAGCGAGGCCTCCGGTCCGGCTCCGGCGTCCTCGCCCGCCGGTACCTCATCCGCGCCGGCCGCCGAAGGTGACTGCCCCGAGCCGGCGGACAAGGAAACCGCGGTGCCCACAGCCGCCCCGCAGAACACCACCTGGAGCCTGTTCCGCACGGTCGCCCTGCCCGTCTCCAAGACGGCCGGGCCGGCCGCCGCGGACGGCGACATGACCGTCTGTTTCGCGCACACCCCCACCGGCGCCCTGATGGCCGCCGCGCAGATCAGCATCCGCTCGATGCTCGCAAGCAACTGGGTGGAGGTGTGGGAACAGCAGACCTACGGCGACGCCAAGGACGAACAGCTCGACGCGCTGCGCGAACAGCTCGGCTCCTCGCCGCTGCCGGACCCCGCCCCCGGTGAGCTCGGACAGTTCGCCGGCTTCCGGTTCGTCACCTACAGCGGTGACACGGCCGTGATCGAGCTGCTCACCCGGTTCTCCGACGGCGCGCTGAGGGTGAACACGGCCGTGATGCGCTGGCATGACGGCGACTGGCAGTACGAGGTGTCCAGCACAGCCCAGCAGCGAACAGTCTCCTCCGCGGAGGGCTTCATCGACTGGGGCGGTGTCTGATGGGCGTCTGCGACAGCATGATTGGCAAGGTCCCGGCCATCTGGGCGGCCTGCAAGGCCAAGGACTCCGTCGGCGAGGAGGTCACCGAAGCCGCCAACGATGCCTGGAGCGACATCGTCCACTCGTTCGCGAGCGCTGCCGCCGACCTGATCGAGACCCTCGCAACGAGCTGGCTCGGCCTGGACTCGCCCCAGCTCAGTTCTGACGGCGGGCCGGTCGGGTTCATCTTCGCCCACACCCAGTGGCTGACCCTGTGGGTGTCGGCCCTCACCCTGCTCATCGCCGCCGGGCACATGGCCTGGACCCAACGGTCAGAACCGATCAAGGAAGCGGCCGTGGCGATGCTGCGGGTGATCCTCACCGGCGGGGCCGCCGTCGCGGTCGTCAACGTTCTCCTGACGGCCGGAGACGAGTTCTCGGTGTGGATCGTCAACGCCTCGACGCAGTGCGGCGGAGGTACCGAAGCCACCAAAGCCTGCAACGAAGCCTTCATGAACAAGCTGGTCACCGGCAGCATCCTGGTCCCCCAGAAGGGCCAGATCCTCGGCCTGGTGCTGGTCTTCGCACTGCTGCTGATCGTCGGCTCCATCGCGCAGATCGGGTTCATGCTGGCCCGTAACGCGATGCTGATCGTGCTGGTCTCCACGCTGCCGCTGGCGGCGGCCGCCTCCGGAACCCCCACCGGTCGAGCCTGGTTCAAGAAGTCGACCGGGTGGCTGGTGGCGTTCGTGCTGTACAAGCCCGTCGCGGCGATCGTCTACGCGGCGGGCTTCGCGAGCCTGACCCAGGGCGGCGACTCGGCCGAGGACACCAACCTGATGGTGCAGATCTCCGGCGTGGTCCTGCTGATCCTCGCCGCGCTGACCCTGCCCGCGCTGATGCGGATCGCTACCCCGTTGGTCGACGCGGTCGCCCAGGGCGGGCAGGGCTCGGGATCGGGCGTGATCAGCGGGGTGGGTGCGATCGCTTCCGGCGCCGTGGCCATCAAGACCGGCGGCGCCTCGGCCGCAGCCACTGGCGCGGGCCGGGGCGCCTCGGGCGCGACCGGCTCGAAGATGGCCGGCGGCGCCCGGGGAGCCGCACCGGGCTCCAAAGCACCGGGCGGCAGCCCTCAGCCGCCGAGCACTCAGCCCACCGGCGCCCCCTCTCCCCAACAGGCCGACGGTGCCCCGCCCGCGCAGGCCCCCCACGGGGCCCGCAGCCAAAGCACCGGCGGCCAGGCCCCGCAGCCCGCGAGCGTGCCCAGCGGGGCCAGCACCCGCGAGGGCGGCGGCCAACCCCAGCTGATCGCCCCACGCGGCAACACCGAGACAAGCGAGGAAGGCCCCCGTGGCAGCGGCTGACGCTCACAAGGAACCCACCTACGGCAACTGGCGCTCGCCGCAGCGCGGCGGACTGGGACGGCTGTCCCTCGGCGGCACGGTCATGCTCGTCGGCGGCCTCCTGGTGGTCGTCGCCATGACGCTGGTGGATTTCCTGCTGGCTGTAATCACCGCGTTGCTCCTGGCCCTCGTCCTCGCCCCTCTGACCCTCCGCGACCGGCACGGAAGGACCGTCTTGACTCGCTTGCACACCCGATGGGCCTGGCGGCGGACCGTCAAAACCGGCGCCCACCTCTACCAGTCGGGCCCCCTGGGACGCACCGGACACGGCACATGCACGCTGCCAGGCCTGGCCGCCGCATCCACCATGACCGAAGCCCAGGACGCCTACGGTCGCCCGTTCGCCCTGCTCAGCTACCCCACGACCGGTCACCACGTCGTCGTCCTCGACTGCCAGGCCGACGGTGCCTCGCTCGTCGACCAAGAACAGGTAGACCAGTGGGTGGCGCACTGGGGGAGCTGGCTGAGCCGGCTCGCCCACGAACCGGGCCTGGTCGGGGCGAGCGTGACCGTGGAGACGGCACCCGACCCCGGGATCCGGCTCTCCCACGAGGTCACCAGCAACCTCGCCGAGGACGCGCCGCCCCTGGCCCGGCAGATGCTCAGCGAGGTCCTCAAGGAGTACCCGTCGGGCTCCGCGCAGATCACCACGCGTGTGGCGCTGACCTACTCCGGGGCCGCCCGCGGGGGACAGGACCGCAAGGACGCCGCCGCCATGGCGGTCCTGCTCGGCAACCGGCTGCCGTACCTGAGCGACTCCCTGGCCTCCACCGGGGCGGGAACCTCCACCCCGATGACGGCGGAGGAACTCGCCGAAGCCGTCCGCATCGCCTACGACCCCGCCGTTGCCACCCTCGTGGAAGAAGCGCGGGCGAGCGGCGGGACCGGTCTGGAGTGGAGCGACGTCGGCCCCTCCGGTGCGCAAGAGGCCTGGGACCACTACCGCCACGACACCGGTGTCTCGGTGACGTGGCAGATGACCGAAGCACCGCGCGGTGAGGTCTTCGCGAGCGTCCTCAGCGGGCTGCTGGCCCCCAGCGAGGACATCGCCCGCAAACGCGTCACCCTCTACTACCGTCCCCACGACCCGGCGCAGGCGGCACGGATCGTCGAACAGGACAAACTCGATGCCCGCTTCCGCTCCAACCAGTCGCGGACCGCGCAGGCCCGCGCCTCCGTCGCTCTGCGCGCGGCGGAACAGGCCGCGCGAGAAGAGGCACTCGGGGCCGGTGTCACCCGGTTCTCCCTCGCCGTGACGGCCACCGTCGCCGACCACAAGGATCTGCCCCGCGCGCGAGCCGCCGTCGACGATCTGGCCCCCCGGGCCCGGATCCGGCTGCGGATCGTCACCGGCGCGCAGGCCTCCGCGTTCGCCTCCGTCCTGCCCATCGGCCTGGTGCTGCCGGCTCACCTGCTGGTGCCCGCCGCCATCCGCGACAACCTCTGACCCTCCCCGGAAGGGAGCCCTCACCGTGGCGTCCACCAAGCCGACAGCTCCGCCCCCACGGCGGCCCGGACTGCGGGGCTGGGCCGGGCCCGGCGGCGGCGCCCAACGTCTCGTGGCCCCCCACCCCGAGTGGCGGGCAACCACCGTCCAGGCCTGCGGCCTGTGGCCGTACGTCGCCGGCTCCGGCACCCCGATGATGGGGGTGCCGCTCGGCCGCAGCATCCTGACCGGTTCCACGGTCTGCTGCGACCCGATCTCCTGGTTCATGCGCGCACAGCTGATCCACAACCCCAGCGGCTTCGTCCTCGGGCAACCCGGTCTGGGCAAATCCACCGTCGTGCGCCGCATGGCCCTGGGCCTGGCCGGATACGGGGCTCTGCCGATGGTTTTCGGTGACCTCAAGCCCGACTATGTCGACCTCATTCGCGCCCTGGGCGGGCAGGTGATCACCCTGGGGCCGGGCCGGGGCTTCCTCAACGTCCTCGACCCCGGCGAGGGCTCGGCCGTCGCCGCGCGGCTCACCGGCGACGCCCGGCGGGCTCTGCTGGCCGACGTCCACAGCCGCCGACTCAACATGGTCTCGGCGCTGATCACCATTCTGCGGTCGGCACCGCCCTCGGACCGCGAGGAAACCATCCTCGCGGCCGCCCTGCGCGTGCTCGACGACCGGCACACGGGCACCCCCGTCCTCGGCGACCTCGTCCAGGTCATCAAGGACGCGCCCGAGGACGTGCGAGCGGTCGCCCTCGACCGCGGCAGCATCGACCGGTACCGCGACATCACAGAGGCCCTGGAGTCGTCCCTGACGTCCCTGCTGGGGTCCGGGCGGCTGGGAACGACGTTCTCCCAGCACACCAGTGAGCCCATGCGCCGGGACAAGCCGGTGTGCTTCGACATCTCCGGCATCGACGACGGTGAGGAACTGCTGCAGGCGGCCGCGCTGCTGTCCTGCTGGTCCTACGGGTTCGGTGCGGTCGCCGCCGCGCAGGCCCTCGCCGATGCCGGGCTGGAGCCCCAGCGGCACTACTTCCTCGTTCTCGACGAACTGTGGAGGGTGCTGCGGGCCGGCCGCGGCCTGGTCGACCGCGTCGACGCGCTGACCCGTCTCAACCGGCAGCGCGGCGTGGGCACCATGATGGTCACCCACACCATGAAGGACCTGTTGGCGCTGCCCACCGAGGAAGACCGGCTCAAGGCCTCCGGGTTCGTGGAGCGCTCCGGCATGGTCATCTGCGGCGGTCTGCCCCGCGACGAGATGCCCCGGCTGACGCAGGTCGTCGACATGACCAGCGCGGAACAGCAGATGGTCACCGGCTGGTCGACGCCCCCGGGATGGGACAGCAAGGCCGAACCCCCGGGCCGCGGAAACTTCCTGATCAAGGTCGGTGGCCGGCCGGGCATCCCGATCCACGTCGATCTGACACCCAGCGAGCTGGAGGTCAACAACACAAACCGGCGGTGGACGAAGTGAGTTCGACCTCGAAGCGTCGCGGGCCCGGCCGGGACCTCAGCGGCCCCGTCATGGTCGGCGCGGCCTCGGCGGCGTTCCTGGCGGTCGGCATGGCCTGGACCTCGGCGGCGGCCGGAGCCGCCCTCACCGGGGCCACCGCCCCGCCCGCCAACCCCTTCGCTCTCCTGTTCAACCTGGCCCAGGGCACCTACCGGTGGCCCGGCGCCTGGTCGACCGCCGTCCTCGTCGCCGAGCTCGTCGCCCTGGCCGCTGTCGCCGTCCTCATCGTCCGTGCCGTGCGACGTGCCTCCGCCCGACGCAAGCCCATCGACGCCGCCGCCCGACACATGGGCAAGGGCCGCGACCTGGACAAGATCAGCGAACGCACGGTACTGGCCAAAGCCGACCGGCTCGGCGTCGCCGAAGGTGTCGCGCCCGGCGTGTACCTCGGACGGTCGGTGATCGGCCGTCAGCCGCTCTACGGCAGCGCGGAAGACACCTACCTGGCGATCTGGGGCACCCGCTCCGGAAAAACGACCACGCTCGCCATTCCGGCCGTCATGCGGCACGGACAGGCGCCGGTGCTGTGCACCACCAACCGCCGCGACCTCGTCGACGCCACCCGCCTGCCGCGCTCCCGCGTCGGCGAGGTGTGGGTGGCCGACTTCCAAGGGCTGCTCGGCGAGGAACCCAGCTGGTTCTGGGACCCGCTGACCTACGTCACCGACATGACCAAAGCCGCCCGCCTCGCCTCGCATTTCGCCGCCGACACCCGCGCCCCCGGCGCCCAGACGGATGCCTACTTCGACCCCGCCGGCGAGGAACTGGTGGCGAACATGCTGCTGGCCGCCCGCCTCGACAACCGGCCCATCACGCAGGTGTACCGCTGGCTGTCCAACCAGCGTGACGACGAACCGTATCTGATCCTCGAAGAAGCCGGCCCTGACTACCGGGCGGCAGCCGAGGGCCTGCACAGCGTCCTCAACGCGGCGGACAAACAGCGCTCCGGCGTCTACGGCACAGCGATGAAGAACGTGGCCTGTCTGCGCGATCCGAAGGTCACGCGCTGGGTGACCCCGCCCGACGAGGGCAACCTGACCAAACGGCGGGCGTTCCGGCCGGAGAAGTACGTACGCAGCACCGACACCCTGTACCTCGTTTCACGGGAGGGCACCGGCAGTGCCGGCGCCCTCGTCACCGCGCTGACGGTGGCAATCTGCGAGGCGGCCGAGGAGTTCGCGATGCAGTCGCCGAACGGGCGTCTGGCCCGGCCCCTGCTGCCGGTCCTCGACGAGGCCGCGAACATCTGCAAGTGGAACGACCTGCCCGACATGTACTCGCACTACGGGTCGCGCGGAATCAACCTCATGACAATCCTGCAGAGCTGGGCCCAGGGCGTGACGGTGTGGGGGGAGTACGGCATGGAGAAGCTGTGGGCCACAGCGAACGTCACGAGCTACGGCGGCGGTGGCCGCGACGACCGGTTCTTCTCCCGGATCTCCGCCCTGGTCGGGCAGTTCGAGCCGCTCACCTACTCCAAGTCCCGCCAGCCGGGCGGGCACTCCAGCAACCCGTTCGCCTCGAACGTGTCGACGACGATCGGCAGCCGCCAGGAAGAGATCCTCAGCGCTGCGGACCTTGCCGCGGTCCCCTCCGGGCGGGCCGTGCTGTTCGTCTCGCAGACCCGCACCACATTGGTTGAGACCAAACCCTGGTTCGAATACGACTGGGCACCCGAAGTGACCGCCTCCCTCAACAAGTACGACCCGGGGGCCACGCCGTGACGGACATCGTCGACGAGTGGGATGACGCGCCCGCCCCCACCTCCGGGGGCGAGGGAGCGGATGGTGGCACACCAGCCGAGGAGAGGGAGGCAGGCCCTCCGGCCGGAGAGCCGGACGGCGGCAAGCCGGCTGGGAAGAAAGGGAAGAAGCGCGGCAAGAAGAAGCCTCCTCCCCTCGTCTTCCCACACGTGGAGGCCTTCGTCACCGACTACTTCGCGCCCACCTACCGCCGCAAGATCAACGGCTCTTCCGCCGTCTGGTGCCCGGAGTGGTGGCGCCACCCCGAAGCCCTCCAGCGCATCACCGCCATCTGGCGAGCCTGGGAGAACCTGCGGCACGATCCGGCGCTCGGCCTGTCCACCTGGTTCCTCCAGCACGCCGACCCCCACATGCGGGTGCTGCTCGACCCCGACAACGGCCCCTTCAACGGGTGCAGCCCCAAGGACGGACACAGCTCCCGGCCGTCACCGCCACTGCCGGTGAAGCCGGCTGACCCGGTTCTGTGGCTGTCCCCGGCGTTCAGCTCCAACACCGACACCGACAGCTGACGACACCGCCCGTCGTCCGGCCGGTGGGGCCGGAGTGAACAGCCAGAGCCCCCGATCTCGCGTGCACACGCGAACCCTTCGTGCACACGCGAACCCTTCACGTCGCGGCGTGAAGGAGGGCAGAGCAGTGGGGGCAGACCGTTCTCGGTCTGCCCCCACTCCCTTTTCACTGCCTCCGGCAACCGGCTACCGCTCGATGCCTGCCCCTCGCTCACGGCCCGACTCGCGGCCGTTCCCCGCGCTCCGGGCCCCACGGGCCGCCGGTACCGCGGTCGCGGCCTCAGCACCCTCCGGGAAGGCCTGTGCGGCAACCCGGACAGCCTCAGCAACCTCCGTGTCACCCAGTTCGGCGAGTGCGGCGTCAGCGGCCTGGCGGCGCTCGGCGTTCGGGTCCGCCTCGAACTCCCTCGGCTCTTCCTCCGCCCTCTGCCCGGCTGCCTCGTCGGCACCGGCATCGGTGCCCCGTCCGGTCTCGCCGCTGCCGGGCTCCCGCGTGCTCTTCGGCTGTCCGAGTTCCTCCCAGACCGTCGAATAGACGTCGGCGCCGGGCGGCAGCGTCCGTTCCCCGGTGCGGAACTTGCGGCACTCTGCCGTGAACGCGTGAAACGGCACTCGCCGCGCGGTCACGGCCGGCTCCTGACGCACCACCGACACCGAGGAGACAACCCGGGTCGAGGTGACGACCTCGGCGGGGTTCGCGCTGCCGGGCGAGGCGAGCACTTGCCAGGCCTGGGCGTCGGCTGCGACTTCCTGCACGACGGCAGCGAGACGCTGGCGGGCTTCGGGGTGTAGTGGCTTACCCCAACGGGCCTGGTACTCGTCCGCGAGATTCTGCGTCACCTGAGCACCCCTGCCCTGGAATGCCTGTGCCTTCACTCCGAGGTCCTGATCGCTGAGCCACACTCCTTGATCGTGCATCGCCAGGCCTTGGCCGCCGACGGCCATCGCCTCCGTCACCAAGGTGCTGGCCTGTTGCTCGTACCGGGTGCGCTGAGGGTGCCCCTCGGGCAGGCGCCCGGCGTTGTCATTGAGTCGCGCGGCTTGCTCGAACGCGCTGTACGACTCGGCGAACAGCTCCTGAGCCTGCGCGCGCAGGGCCTCGCCCTGGGCAACGATCCGCGTCGCCGGACCGGGCGCTTGGCTGCCGCCGAAGAGTGCCGCGACCCCGTCGGCGTCAATCGTCTCCGGGACCTCCAGGCCGTGATGTTGGGCCAGACTCCCGCGCAGGAAACTGTGCGCGTCGTCCCGGGCCTGGCCCTCCTGCCACCCTTCCACGTACCGCCACGCCCCTGCGATCTCCGCGGCGCTGGCTGTCTCCCACCACTCCACGTCAAGACTCTCGCGGAGCCGGGCCGCGTCAACGACGTGCCCCGGGTTCTCGCCTCGCAGCGTGGCAGTGACGACGGCCAGCCGAAGCGCGGTGTCCGCCTGCTGCTGCCGCAGTCCCGGCAGGCCCTCGTCGATCGAGGCTACGTTCCCCGCCAGCCGGGAACGGGTCCTGTCGTCAAGACCCTCGGTCTCCAAACGGGCGGCATACTCCGATCGGCGGGAAAGGCGCCGGTCCTCCTCCTCCGTGAGCCGGTCCAGTTCGACAGCCAGCGCGTAGATCATCTCGTTGTCTGTGGCCTGCTCAGTACCCTCCACAGCAGCCCGCCGCCACGACTCGGCTTCGGCAAGTACCTCCTCTACCCGATCTCCCCGCAGCACTGCGGCGGGCACGTGCGCCGCCCTGGGGTCCCCGGTGTTCTCAACGAGTTCGACGGCATACCGCTCTCCACGGTCGTTCGCCTCAGCGCCGGCCGCGGATCGGGCCCACTCCGCATAGGCCCGTCCGGCCACCGCGTCCACCGGCATCCCTGCCGGCACCCGGATCTCACTGCGCGACACCACACGCGAAGGGTCATTCAGGTCGCGGACGAGGACGACGTAGGACACCTCGCGCTCGGCTTCGGCGGCCTTGCGGGCCTCCTGCAGAACCTGCCGGAACTCGGGATCAGCCACAGTCAGAATCCGCGACAGCTCCCCACCGCCCACCGGCCAGTGCGGCGTCTCGATACCGAACCGCTCACGCAGATTCTCGCGCAAGACTTCGAGGGTGTACGCGGCATACGGATCGCTCGCCGCCCACTCACTCGCAGCCTGCCAGGCCTGCCCGATGCGACGGGGGTCAGCGTCCCGCCAGAACCGCTCTTGGTGAACTCCGCTCAGGACAGGCTGAACGGCGGCACGCTCCGCTCGAAGCCGCTCGGCCATCTGCGCGGCCCGCGCCTCGGCGTCCCGCTGTGCGGCCTCGTACCGCTGGCGCCGCTCCTCCACGATGCGCTCGGCGATGAGCGTCGCGACCAGGATGGTCAGCCTGGCCACATCACCGCCGAGCTGGGATCCGGCCGCATACACCTCGCTCGCGTTACGGTCATACACCTCGGCCATTGAATCCCTCCCGTTTAACGGCCTTCACCAGAACCGCGTTCCGGCCCGAACTGCCCTGGACCACGGTGTTGTTCAACTCCCGGCAGCGGCAGCGCTCCGGGGCTGTCCTGCATCGCCGCCCTGCTCTGCTGCCACCGGTACAGATCCCCGCGGGCTGCATCCTCGATCTGGCGGGCCTGGTCGCGCTCGTCCCGTGCCACATGCATGGTGTGAATGGCTCGTAGCGTGTTGCGTAGTGCCATCACGAACGCCACCTGCCCGGCGACGGATGTACGCGAGTAGTGCGCCGCCATAGCGGCTCCTCTCAACTGGCCCGGCTGTCCGGTCAGCGGGGCGGATCGGAACTCCCTGGTGCGCTGAGCCGACCGTGCCAGAACGTCGGCTGCCCGCGCCAGAGGGCCTGGCCGTTCGCCTTCCATCCGCGCACTGAGTACAGCCAGCACACCGGATGCCTCGTGCGCAGCCTGGGACCACCGCACCACGTCTTCGACCGGTACGGCCTTCAACTGCTCACGCACCTGCTGAATCTGCTGCGCCGCCATCTCCCAGGCCGCCTCGTCCCGCAAGAGTGTGTTCGTCATACGTCCTCGTCGACCGGCCCTCGACGACCACACGGACACGGCTTCAGCCGGGTCACTGTCCGGCCACTGCTCCCGCAGCTTCGACAGAGTCAGGTCCTTGCCCAGATTGCCGCCTCCGTACCAGATCTGCGGACCGGAATCGCTGGTTCGCAGAGCTACGGAGTACCCCACTACCTCATCGCGTCCGCCGGCGGCGTAGCGCGGCCGGGCGATCACTCCGGAGGCTCGGAGATTGCGGACGAAGTCGGCTTCGCCTTCGGCAGTCGCGACCGCCGCCCGGACTCGGCGAGCGAGGGTGAGCCGGGCCGGCTCCGGCATGCCTCGACGGTCAGCCGACTCTCTCTCACCTCGCTTGACTCCGGGCATCGCACGCCCGTTGACACGGCCCTCCACGATCCGCAGGCCAAAGGCACGGTCGATCTGATCGCACACTGTCTGCGCTCGTGAATAGTCCCGCCACACATCCGCCTTGGTCCCGTCCGTCCGCACGAGATTGACGACGAGATGGATGTGGTCATTGCCGTTGACGCTCGGTCCGTGGTGCACTGCGATCCACCTGCACGGCGCCTTCCCCGAGGCCTCGGAGAACCCCATGCCGTCGACGAATCGCCGGGCGACATCGGCCCACTGCTCGTCAGTCAGCTGCCCGTCTTCCGGCGGCAGCGAGATCGAGCAGTGCCAGACATACCCGTCGGGGATCTCCGTCTGGAACAGGGTCCGTGGCGCGTCAAGCTCATCGGCAAGGCGCTTCAGCTCGCCCTCTCCCTCGAAGTACGGGGCGCCGGGCGCGACGATGTCGGCCGATGCGGCGATGAGTCGCTGGTTCACGTGCTCGTTGTGGTCCCCGGGCCCGAACAGGTACTTCACCAAGCCCTTGGATTCATTCCCACGGGTGACGTTCGGCATACTCATGACGTGCGGTAGCTCTCGGCGATGTCGTCGACCCGACCGGCCGCGACCGCAGCTCTCTCCAGTACGGCGCGGATCTCCCGCGTGGGCACGTCCACATCGCTGTTGAGCTTCCGAGCAATCTGGTTGACGTTGTTCGTCAAGTTCGCCAGCAACAGCTTGACGCCGGTCAGCTCCTGGTGAAGCGCATGCCGTTGGGATTTGGTGAGCGGAGGAACTCCGGTGGCCGCCTCGACCAGAGCACGGGGGACGCTCACCCCAAGGGCAATGGCCCGCCCCTGGATCAGCGCGAACTCTTCGTCACTCATCCGCACGTAGGCGGAGTGGGGCCGGCCGCCCTTCTCCCGTCTGCTCCGACCGCCGGGGGGCACGGGCCGACGTTCCGACGTCCTCTCGTTCACGCCCTCAGTCCTCCCTCTCAGCGAAGCGACCCCACTTGTGGGGACCACACGCCAGTGTGCCAGCAGTCGCCGCCGCCAGGCGACTGCCAAGCTCAATCAGATATCTGATTGTCTAGCTTGCTGGGCCTGAGTTGCTGTGGTTCTTTCGGAGAAACCCTTGTCGGACATGCGCGCAGATGTAGCGCCCACTACCGGCGTGAATGGGCCCACCTGTAGGACGGGTCGCGCCGTGTCCTGGGGTCGGGTCGGGCCTAGTGGGCGGTCCAGCGAACTCGATACACTGGGCCCTATGGCCAATGACAACTCGTCATCACAGTCACCTCGTAGCGTCGCTGAATCCCTCATGCGCCAACGGCTCGATCTGGTCGACGCACATGCCGCGAACGTCGCCGCTGAGGCGACGGCGCGCGAGCACCTCGCAGAGCTGGAGCGGGCGACTGCGCGTAGTTGGGTAGATCTGACCGCAGCATGGACCCCGGACGAAATCCGCCGGATGTCGTTCAAGGAACCCAGGGTGAAGGCGCCGGGCCGACCACGAGCCGCTGCGCGAGGCAGCAAACCTGCCTCATCCTCCTCGGCAAGCCGCTCAGCTCCCGCAGTGCCTGAGCAGACGACTCCGTCGCCGGTGGCGGACGAGCCCGCTCGCCCTGGAATCGGTTGAGCCGGATATCTCCACAGCACGATGGGCCCCGCCGCAAGGCGGGCCCATCTCCTTTTCATCGCGGGAGTGAGTCAGTCGTCCCTGTGATCTAGTCCCCGGTCTGAAGGGTCCCGCGCTCCATGGCGGGGCCCTTTCGCCCGTCCGGAACCTGCTCAACGAGCCGCGGCTACTCGCCGGGGTTTACATGGCGGGGGACATGCCGGGTGCGAGCCTCGTCGTTGTGCTCGTCCTCAAAGGCCGGCGGGGAGGGGAGGGGCGGCGGGCAGGGGCTCGGAGCGCCGTCCGCCGGGACCGTCGAGGGCTTGGCGCCGTACTGCCACCGCCACAGATGCGCCTGCGTGAGCAGACCATCTCACCGGAGCTGGCTGGCAGGGAGCACCTGCTGCCGCGATGTGGCCGGGCTCGGCGAGGTCGCTCCGCGTCGGCGCGCGCATCATCGTGAGGACGGCATCGCGACGAAGAGACTGCGGCCCGCCTACCCGGGGATGGTGGTGAGCGGGCCGCGGTCTCCCGGGGCTAAAAGGGGTCCGGCCGCTCGGCCATCTCCCTGATGCGCTGAACCACTGCGAGACAGTCCCCCAGGCCGCGGTGAGGCCCGTTGAGCCGCTGGAATGACCAGTCATTCCAGTGCTGGGACCACTCTCCCGCGTGGATGGCATACGCGAGCATGGCGCATCGGCTCCACTGCTGGCCGGCCATCCACTCCTCTGCCCTCGGGTGGATCGTGTCGTCTTGGAGGGTTCCGGGGAGCGTCGGGGTGTGTTCGCGGTGGTACCGGTCCAGTTCGTTGCGCAGGACTCCAGCGTCGAACGCCTGGTTCCATACGATCACCTGGCGACCGTCCAGGGCGGCCGTCAGCTCGGGGAGAATCTCGCCGAAATCACGCGCCTCTCGCACATCATCGTCGGTGATGCGATGAACCGCAGAAGCCTCCGGCGGAATGGGAATGCCGGGCCGTACGAACGTGGCGAGGAGCATCGCGCCGGCTGCGTCCGTGATCCCGATCTCGACCATCCGGACATCGCCGTGGAGGCCGGTGGTTTCGAGGTCGAGGACGGCATACGCCTGGGGATCGGCCATGACCGCGCGGGCCCACTCGCGGACCGGTCCCAGCTCGCACCACCGCCGACGTTCGCCCTCCTTCCGGATCTCCTCGGCCCTCTGCCGGCGCTCGGTCCCGCAGGGAGCGCACAGGCGGGGGAACTCGTCGGGCCAGCCGTACGGGTCGGCGGCCTGGGCGGCCTCGACCTCGGCGCGGGTCGCGGTCTGCACGGTGCAGTCGGGGCAGTGCCGATGCAGTAGGCGGCGGACGACGTTCTCACTCCGGCGAACGGTGTACCGGCACCCGCCGCAGGTGCGGGTGGCACCCACCAACTCCGGCTCTGGAAAAGTCGCCTGACAGCGCCAACAGGTGCGGCGCCACAGCTCCTCGCGATCGCGGTCGCAGGCGTCGCAGACACGTCCCTCGACCGGCAGCCACGGGTGAGCGCGGTGAGGCAACGGACGCTCGGACCGGGCGGCGCACAGCACACACGTCCGCCGAGCGGCCCGCTGCCGCTGCTGGAGGGCGGACAGGGGCCGCATTTCCTGGGCCTCGTCGAGCCGGTACAGCGGTACCTCGCGGGCGGGCCGGTAGGGCGGCTGAAACCGGAGATAGGCGGCAGGTTTCTGCCCCGGTGCGCGCTTGCGGCGGCGCTCCTTGAGCTGGGTCTGCGTGAACAGATTCACCGGAACCGGGACTTCGTAGACGGGCAGACCCTGGTAGTGGTCGACAGCCTGAGGAGGGACCCTCTCAGCGGTGCTCTGTGCGGTGGTCACGACTCCGTGGCCTCCCTCTCGCGCTGGATGACGGCTAACAGGCCCGGGGCGACTTCTGCCCTGACATAGACGCTCGTTCGGGAGTCGCTCGGGTCGCGCCGCTCGCACGAGTCGCTGACACCCGTCACCCTCACGCCTGGGGCGTTCCTCAACGCCTCCACCAGCGCCTCGCACTCGTCCGGTGTCCCGACCACCCGCACCTCGGCGGACGGCCTCTCCTCCTCGGCGCGCTGCCGAAAGAGGGCGGTCACCGGAGCGTCCGGCAGGGTCGGGTGGTGGGCGCAGAGCACGACCCAACGGCCCTGCTCGCGGACCAACGTACCGGCCCCGGCGGGCACATGCGTGGCACAGCTGCCGCACGTACCGGGATGCCGGTTGGCACGGCCCGTCACCGGACGGCGCCCGCAGTCGACGGAATCGCCTCCGGGTCGCTGTCCAGCCATCCGAAGTCACCCGCCAGATGACGCCCTTCGTCGTGCGGGTCCTGATCGCACTGCCACCAGTCGCCATAGTCGTCGGGCCACAAAGAGGCGCACTTTCCCGGGGCAGGCTTCGGCGCCGGGACCAGCAGACCCGCCGCGGTGAGCACCTCGGCGACAATCTCGCCGATCACCTCGTCCGAAACCGGGACGCGCGCGTTGCCGACGACGTTGCGCACGCCGTACAGCGCGTGACTGTAGGCGTCCTGGCCGAGGACGGTGCGGGGGGTGCGGTTGCTCGTCATGCGTCGTGCTCCTCGTCGGTCTGGGATGCGATGAACGCGTCCAGGGCGGCGCGCAGCCGTCGGCCCTCGGCGTTGTCCGGCAGGCGTAGGCGCCGGGCGGCCAGGTCAGCGACGTAGCGGCGGATGCCGGGTAGGGATGCCTCGGTGCCAGCGGTGGCCGCGGCCGTCAGCTGGTTGAGTGCCGTCCGGACGTCATCGGGAATGCCGTCGGGCCTCGTCCCGTCGAGGAACGGAGCGGCGGCCCCCATCAGCTCCGCCTCGACCGGGGAGAGCGGGGACTGCGGCTCGTCCTCGCGGGTCTCCGGGGCGGCCGATTCCGCGGCGCTCCGGCGCTTCCTGCGGGCCCCGTCCTCAGCCATCTGCTCGCGCAGCTTTTCGAGCCGACTGGTGGCCAGTTGCGCCTGCTCCTCAAACCGGGCGGCTTGGGCCTCGGCACGGTCACGGCCCGCGTCGGCGGTGTCCGCGCGGCGCGTTTCGGAGTCGGCCCGCTGCTCGGCGGCCTGGACCCGACCCTCGACAACGATGAGCTGACTTTCGGCGGTCAGGCGGCCGGCCCTCTCCCCGGCGAGCTGGGTGCGCAGGTCCTCGACCTGTCCGGTCAGCCGGGTGCGCTGCTCGTCGAGCGCCTGGCGAAGGTCCTCGACCTCCGTGGCCAGACGGGCGCGCTGTGTCTCGGCGCTGTCCGCACGACTTTTCTCGCTGTCGGCCAGGCGGCTGGCGGCGTCTGCCTGGGTCTGGGCATCGCGGCGCTGGGACTTCTCCTCACCGAGCTGCTCGCGTACTTCCCTGAGCTGCTCGGTGAGGTTGTTTCGTTCACGGGTGATCCGGTCGAGGTCGTCCTCGGCCTGGAGGCGTTTGCGGTTGGCTTCGCTGAGATCGCGTGCGGCGGTCTCCAACCGGGCCACGGCGTCCGCGCGCTCACGGGTCGCGGCGGTCGCTGTCTCCAGGGCAGCATCCCGCTCCTCCTTCATGCCCGCCCGCTCGCGCTGGGCGGCCTCGCGCAGGCCCGTTTCGGTGGCCGCGTGCCGCTGGGCCGCATCACGTTCGGCGACCGCTGTCACACGGGCCTGCTCGGCCTGCTGCTGCTCGGTCATCGCCCGATCGGCACGCTCGACGGCCCGGGCCGCCTCCTGCTTGTACGTCTCCCGGTGACGTACGGCCTCGTCGCGCAGCTGCTCGGCACGCTCCTTGTCGGTGACGGCCTGGCGCTCGGCGTTGCGGGCGTCCTCGGCTGCTTTCTCTGCGTCCTCCTTGGCCTTCCGGTCCCGCGCTGCGGCGGCGTCGGCCGCCTGCTTCTCCAACCGGGCCTGTTCGGTTTCCGCGCGGGCCTGGGCGGCCTCGCTGCGGGCGTTCGCGGCTGTCTGGTTGGCCTGGGCCACGTCGTTGGCGGCGGCCGCCCGAGCGGCTGCTAGCCGGGCCTCGATCCCCTCCGGGTTGCTGATCTTCACCAGGTCCCGGCGCAGGTCGTCCACGACCTGTTCCATACGGGTCTGGAGTTCCTCGGCACGGTTGAGCTGCCCTGGCAGGCCGGGGGTGTTGCGCTCGCGGGCGCGGGCCTGCTTCGCCTCGTTGGAATGCTCGGGACTGCAGTACTCCGGCGGCCGCCCGGCTCCGGCGGGCTTCTCCCGGGGAATCGCCTTGCCGCACAGTTTGCAGGGGCCCGGCCAGTAGCCGTGGGGCGCCTCTTCCTCCTCTCCGCCGGGGTTCTCGCCGAGATCCTCGGTGGTGGGCGGTGTGCTCATCGGTGCGGTGCCTTCCTTCGGGATGGGGCCCGCGGCCGGGGCCGGGCGGACCGGGGGTGAGGCGCGGTCAGGCCGCGATCGTGAGGTTATCGGCGCACAGGGCCGCCAGGCGGCCGAGCTGTCGGCCGATCCCGAGATGGGCGAGCGGGGTGTGGGCGGTCGGCCACACGGCGAGTCCGTGCTTGGTGTAGTCGCTGGGGGTCAGCAGGATGACGCGTTCGGCGTCGGCCAGGCCGAACGCGTCGGCCTGGGCGCGCAGTTCGTCAACGGTGATGCTGCCGGGGTCAGACCACTGGTGGTCATAGGGCTCGATCACCCGATCGAGGGGCACCAGCCCGTGGAGCGCGCTGAGTACGAGCACCGTGCCGCCGGTCGACGTGAGCACGTCGGCGGTCCGGCGGGCCCGCCGGTGCAGCGTCCCGGTGTAGATCTCGCCCGCCGGGGCCGAGCGGTCCAACTTGCGTCCCGAGCACGGGATGACGACGACCGGACCGGCGGCGGCCGCCGTCACGGACGGGTCGGTGGTCGAGTCGGCTTCGAACAGCGCGAGTTGCGCCGCCGGTGCCTCGTTCTCGACGGCGGCCGGGCTCTGGGCCGGCGCAGCCGGGCGGCGGCCGTGGGCCAGGTGCTCGGCCAGGCTCCACGTCGCCCACGGGCACGGGTGGCCAACCTCCTGGACCAAGCGGCCGCTGTCGGCAACGGTGTAGTCGGGGTACCAAGAGGCGTCGACCCGCATGGCCTCCAGCGGGGTGCGTACGGTCTTCTGCTGCCCGTAGGGGCGCCAGAGCACCGTGCGGCGGGCGAGCGAGACGACCGTCCCGCCGTGGGCATGCCGGGTGCGGGGGCCGGGCCGGTGCTGCGGCAGGTACTCGATGTGCGTGCCCGGGCCGAGGACACCGGGCCCGGCGACGTGGAACACGCCGTACTCGGGGGCCCGGTCGTCGGCGGGGAAGTCACCCAGGGCCGGGAACTGCAAGGTGAGGATCCGGCGAGGCTCGGCGGCGGCCGCCGGGGCGGCGGGTTCCTCGGCCGGGGCGGCGACGGGTGCGGGGGCCTCGTCGCGGGCCTGGCGGGCGAGTTCGGCGGGGTCGCCGTAGCAGAACTCCACGTTGCCGATCTCCTCATTGTGCTCGACGGGGGCGTGGATGGCGTCGTACACCGTGGCGTACCGGCGGGGCTCGGGGCGGGCGGCCTTGGCGAACAGCAGTGCCTCGGCCATGTGGTCGCGGGCGGCCTCGACGTCGACGGTGCTCGCGGTGGCCTGTGCGATCCGGGCTTGCAGGTGCAGCCAGTTCTCCGACCAGTCGGGCATCGGCGCGTCGTTCATGTCTGTCGCCTCCGGGCCGATCCATCCGGCCAGGTGCCGGATGTAGGACCGGCGCCAGTAGCGGCGCTCCGTGCGCCAGTGCGCGGCGTCGTGGATGTCCGTCCACCGCTGGCCGTGGGCCGAGTCCCGCATCCACCGGCTCAGGGTGCGCATCATCGTGGTGGCGGCCCGCTCGATCGCGGCGAGGAGCTGGGGGAGGTCGGCGACGAACCGCGCGACCTTCAGGACGGGGCCCTCGATGCGCAGCGCGTGCCGGGCCACCCGCACGTCCTCGCCGGTGCACCGGCCGCCCTGCCGCGAGAACGGCACCCCCTCCTCGAACCGGCGGGCGCGCACCCCGTAGCCGTCGGCGAGCCGCTCGGCGGCCTCGCGGCGGACGGTGCCGAGCTGGCCGGCGTCGTGCACCCGCACGATCACCTCGCCATACTCGCCGTCGGCGTACATCCGCTCGGCCCACGCAAGTGCGCCGGTGTACGGCGCCTTCCTCGGGGCCGCGTACTCGTCGACCGCCCAGCCTCGCCGCGTCCCGTGCTCACCGTTCGTCATCATGTGACCACTCTACCATTTCCGGATTACTGTTTCCGGTAATCCGGAAATTATCTGTTGGCGAAGAGCGGCGAATTCCAGGGGTTGAGGGGTGCCGACCTTCGTCGGCTGCGGCCCCCGTCTCGGGGGCGCGGGCCTTGCGGCCCGCCGAGGGCAGCGGCTGAGCCGGCCTGCCCCTCCTTCACGCCGTGGCGGTGAAGGCTTCGCGTGTGCACGCGAACTTGCCCCTGTGTTCTCGGGGCCGTCGGTCCGGTGGTTGATTTCCGGGCCGGGGTGCCGACGGGAGGGTACCTCTCCGGCGGCGGTGCGATTCGGCTGCGGGGCCCGGGGCCTGCGGTGCGTTCTCGCTGGGCGACATGGTACCCCTTCGGCAGCATGACCGTGTCTTTCTCTCCCCTACGTCGGCGTGTCGCGGCCTGGCTCGTCACGCGGCGGCTGTGTGCCCGTGTCCTCGCTCGTCCTGGCCTTGGTGGCGGCCGAGCTGGGCGGGGTCGACGACTCCGCCGTGCCGCTCGATCTCGCAGGCCTCCGCCAGGAGCCGGCCGGCGCCGATGCGCTGGGCCTCGATCTCCCACGCGGTGCGGTGGTCGGCGCGGCCGGTGCCGGTGCGGCGGGTGCTGTGGTGCGGGTGGCGGGGGTAGCGGCGCTCGTACGGGTCCATGCCGGGCACAACCGTCTGGCGAGCGTCGGGGCGGTCGGCCTGCCGCGGTTTGGCTCCGCGCGGCGCGGCGCACCATTCCTCCTCGGCCAGCCACCAGCGGTGACGCTCCTCGTCCACGCGGGCACTGACCGCAAGTTCTGCAGGCCTGCCCGCGTGCCCGAGCTGGGCGGCCGCCTCGTACAGGGTCCGGTTGGTGCGCAGGGCGGTCCGGGGAGCGAGTAGGCCTACCGCCATGAGGGCCGCCAGATGGCGCGTGATCGTCGCGGAGACATAGCCGGTGGTCCGGGACAGGTCAGGGGTCTGAACACCGCTCTGGACCGCCTCCAGAGTCCTCCCAGCGTGGTGCCCCATCCCGTGCCAGACGCCCGACTGCTGATGAACGATCAGATCCCGAAGGTAGGAGAGGACATCCCCATGCCCCCCAAGGGGGGCGGCGTTATCACTTCTGTCCGACCCCGCAGGATCTCTCTGACCTGGGGGTTCGTGGTGGATGGCACAGATGTGGTGCGGGTCGTCGGGGCAGGCGTGGGACGTGGCGGACGTGATCCGGCGGGCCCGGGCCGCTCCCGGAGCGGCCTCCTCGGTGGTGGCGATCCAGCCGTCCGCCTCCAGCCGCATGAGGCTGAGGGCGGCCGTGGACTTGCTGCGGCCGGAGAGCACCGCCAGGCGCCGCACGTTGGCGCTGATCGACGCTGATCCGGTCACCGCCATGAGGTACGCGACGGAGCGCAGGACGGCCAGGTCGGCGGGGCCGCTGGGGCGGCTCCACGGGGCGCTGCCGGCGGCTGCGATTCGGGTGAGCAGATCGGCGGCGGCCATGGCTCCCTCGCTGAGCGCCTCGCCGTCGCGGTGCCTGCCCCGGTGGCGCAGGGGCAGCCGGGCGGCGTCCTGTACCGCGAGCCACCAGCGGCGCGTCAGACGGCGTTCCGCCTCGGCGTCGTGGAGCCGCTGGCGGCCTCCACCCTCCGCACCGCTGGTCCGCAGCCACTCCAGCGCGGGGGCGGTGGCGGCGTCCTCGACCAGTGTCCGGGCCTGGGCGTACGTCCAGCCGGCCAGGGCGCAGCGGACCAACACGGTGTGTACGGCGGCCTGGTGGGCGCCGGGGGCGTCGTCCGGTCGGCGGGTCAGGGCCTGGAGGTCCCGGCTGCCGAGCGGGCGCCACGGCTGGCGCAGGCGAACGTGCCCGTCCTCGTCGGTGTCGAGGTCGCGGACCACCGGGCCGCGCTTCGAGATCGAGGGCGGGACGTGCTGGCCGGGGCGGCTGGCCCGGCGGCCGACCGCCGCGGTGGCGCGCTGCCCGAGGAGGGCCGGGGCGCCTGCGAGCCTCTCCAGAGTGCGGGCCAGGCGCCCGAAGTCCGCCGGGCGGCTGCCCTTGCGGAGGATCGCCACGGCGGCGGCCGGCTCGATGCCGTCCAGTTCGGCGTGTCCGCGGCCGCTGCGGTGCGCGGATCCGGGGGGGCGCAGAGCGCCGGACGTGGCGTTCGTCAGCGGCGTGGCGTCGACGCTCGGGTACAGCCGGTCGGCGAACTGCCCGATGGCGTACGCGACTTCGGGCGCGAGACCGGCGGGGCACGCCGTCCACAGGTGGATGCCGCCGGACGGGCCCGAGCGGACCGGGACGGACGCGATGTTGTGGGCGGCCAGCAACTCCGCCAGGGCGCGGGCGTCGGCCTCGACCTGAGCGCGGCCGCCATGTGAGGCGTCGAGGTCGAACGGCACGTACACATACCTGTACGCGCCTCCCCACCGGCGGCGGCGGCACGTCAGATACATGACGACCGGCCGCACGTCGTCGACCTCGTCCAGTCTCAGCGTGCCGGGGTAAGCGTTGCTCCATCCGCCGTCGCCGTCCGGTACGGCGGCACGCACGATCTTCCCTGGCGACAAACGCCGGAGAAACAGGGGCAAAACGTCTTCAGTTGGTGTGGTGGCGGTGTCGGTAAGTGGACTAATAGACACACCGGTTGGAGGCATGCCGGTGCCGCCACCGGGGCTCTGCGCTACGATGGCGAAAGCTCCTCGGTGCTAAGAGGACGCACGAAGCCCCCCGCACGTCGGCCTAGGAAACCGACAGTCGGCCTAGGAAACCGGCACGTGGCGGGTCAGTGCATGTTCTGTGGATCGGGAGTCTCGGCTACTAGGCGTAGGAACCAGAGGGAGCTGAGACCCCGGGTGACTGGCGCTGAACAGTCCGGCTAGGAAGGCCGGACCCCGTCAGGGAAAGTTCACGCAGTCCGTTTGATCAACTGGCCTCCTGAAGCGGGGTCGCCTCCGCGAACTGCTGCGCGTAGAGGGCTCGAATACCCGCACGCAGAACCTCAGCCCCGGACACCTGCAACTGGGCCAACAGGGCCTCGTACATGCGGCGCTCAGGGTCTTCAGGCCTGAGCGGGAGGCCTGGGCGCACTACCTTGCCGGGCTCGATCGCGTCGGACCGTCCCCGCTGCGCTGCTCCTCGTCGTCCTGCCATGATCGCGATCCTAGACCCTCCGGACATCGTGGCTCACGATATTCGGCGTGTCACAGGGACTTTCTTTGGGTATCCCCGCGCCGCTGCCCCGATTTGGGTGATCTTGCGTACTGCGGCGTTGACATGACGGGGCGACAGGGGGAGCGGGCCGTTCCGGGATCGGCCCGCTCGTCGGGGGTGGCTAGTCGTCGTCGCCCTGGCCGTTCTCCTCCTGCTCTTTCTCGAACTCGGCCCAGGCCTCGCGGTCTTCGGGCTCGAACCGCGCGCCGCAGTTGCCGCAGATGATCGGGCCGTCCAGCACCGACTTGGGCGTGACCTGGAGTCGGCGGGCCGGCTCGTCCTTGTCGTTCTTGCACTCGCAGACGATCGCCAGGCGCTTGCCCGCGCGGCGCTTCTTCTTCGGCTCCTCCTCGCCGCCGGTGGTGGTGGTCTCGTCGTCGCCCTGGTCCTCGTCGTCCCCGCCGGTGACGAGGGCGGGGGCGCCCAGGTAGGGGAGGCGGGCGGCGTCCAGACCGGCGATCACCTCGGCGTACCGCGCGGCGGTCTCATCGGGGATGGTGCACCGGGTCCATCCGTGGGTGGGCTCGGACTTGGCGGGGCCCTTCAGTCCCAGCTCCTCGGCGATCGAGACGAACCGCTTGTTGTGGTAGCGGTTGCCGTCGCCGCTGGTGTCCTTGATGCCCCGGCGGTGGGCAACACCGTGGGCGGCCTCATGGATGAGGGTCTGGAGCACCCGGCGGCCGCCGAGCGCGATCAGTTCGCCCGCGATGAACAGTTCCGACGCGCGCCCGGCGCGCTGCTCGTCCGGGACGGCCCAGAAGTCGGGTCCGTAGTGGCCCCACCGGTCACCGCCGAGCTGCCGCGCGGTGCCGGTGATCATGACCACTTGCGGGACAGCGGAGTGGTTGGCCCTGATGGCGGCCCATGCCGCTTCCAGGGCCGCGATGATCCGGCCGCCGTGGCCGTGCTCGACGGCGGGGGCCTGCTCGTCGTCGCGCTGGCCAGGGATGTTGGCGGTGGTGGTCTCGGTCATCGTCGTCTCGTTTCTCGTGTGCACGCGAACTTTAGGGGGATTGGCGGAGGGGCCGGGGGCGGGTGGGATTCGCCCCCGGCCAGGGGCGGGTTACTCCGCGCGGCGGTCGTGCTGGCCGGGGACGTAGGGCCCGGCGGCCGGCATGCTGGCCGGGCGCTGGGCGGGGATTCCCTCGATGCGCGGGATGGCGGGCGCGTGCGCGTCCGTGCCGGTCAGGTAGTCCTCGGGCCGGAGAAGCTCGTTGCCCTCGTGCTCGTCGTGCATGTCGCGGTCCTTCTGCTGGTGGTTGATGGGGTGTCCGGTGGGTGCCGCCCCTCCGAACAAAAACAACTTTACAGCACATCGTGACAGGGGTCAAAGCGACACGCCCTCATGTCGCGAGGGTGTGTCAGCCTCCGAAGTTTCCGCGGCAGAGCGCCACGATCGAGGGGTTGAGCTGGTGGTCAGCGGCGGTGCCGCACACGGCTCGCATGTCGTAGGTGGCGGCCGGGCGTTGGGGCTGCTGCCGGGGCCGTGGCGCCGCCTTCGTGGGCGGCCTCTGGACCGTCGTACGCGTACGGCGGCGCTCAGCGGGCTTCTGGGGCGCCTTCGAGGGGGCGGCTGCGGCCGGGGGCCGACGGCGCTGAGCGGGCGGATCGTCGGCGGCCTGGCGCTCGTGTTCGCGGGGCTGTTCCGGCGGCGGGGCGGCGGGGCGCTTCGGCTTCTCCGGCTTGGCGCTGCTGCGGGGCTTCTCGCCGGTGCGGAAGATGGCCGTGCGGGCGCTGGGCTCGGCGGGCACGGTGGGCAGGGCGGTGGGCGTCCGCGCTGCGGCGGGGGCCAGGCTCGGCCGCGCGCTCGGGAGTTGGGGGCCGGAGTCGACGCTGACGCACCCCGACAGGGCTGTGAGCGAGATCAGGGCGGCCAGGACGGCGGGCAGGTGTCGACGGCTCTGCCGGTACTGGTGGTGGCCCATCCGTCCACCGTCTCCTACGGGATCCGGCCGTGGCGGGCGACTCGCGGCCACACCACCTGGCCGGGTGACCTCGACGGGCCTCGGGTTGTCGGCCGGCGGCGCTGTGGATGCCGTGGGTGATGCGGTACACCTGGCCCTGCGTGATCACCCTCGTGCGGGCCTTGGAGATCGTGCACGACGGTCCGGGGCGCGGCCGACTTCCCGAGATCTGGGCAGACGTGGCCGCAGCTGCGGCTCGTACCGCGCCGCCGGGGCGCATGGAGAGCGGTAGCGGGTGGTAGCCGGGGCTGCCTGACGCTCAGTCGGGGGTGTTCAGGCCTCGGGCGGCCTTCAGGATGGCGGCGCCGGTGGTGCGGCTGACGCCGTACCGCGCTGCGACCTGGGCGCCGGTGAGCGGGGGCCGGTCCTCGGCGGCGGCCGTGAGTTCGGCGGCGATCTCGACGGCCCGGGGGTCGGGGCCTGCCCCAGCGGCGCCCCTGCGGCCGTAGTTGCGTCCCGGTGCGCTGGCCGCCCGTCCGGTGGGATGTGCGGGGTCCTCGCGCCGGTCGCCGGCGTCAAGCCGGGCCTGGATCTCGCGGCGCGGCCACCGGCGGCCGTGCTCGTCTACTCCGCCTGAAAGGTACCCGCTGGTGGCGTAGGCGCGGACGGTGGACGCCGTGACGCCGAGAACGGCGGCGGCCTCCTTGTCGGTCAGCAGATCGTCGGGGTGCTCGGCCGTCAGGTCCAGGGCGGGCGGGACGGATCTGCCCTGGGCGTACTCGTCGGCCTGGGCGGCGTCGTACAGTCGCACCCGGCCCTCGGCGGGGTTGACCCGCTGCACCCTCGTCTCGAAGTCGTCGCGGACCGTGCGCCGGAACACGTGCAGCTCGATGCCGAGCGCGGCAGCCACGTCGGCCTCCGTCCACACTTCGCGGCCCTGGGGGATCACGTCTGGTCACTCCTGCTCTGCGCTGCGGCGGCCCGCCGGTATGGGCGGCCGCGATAGACTCCCGTACATCATCGACGTCCAGTCCCTCCGGTCTGGTGTTGATGGGGTCGGGCCGACGGATGCCGTCGCCTCCCTCGGGAGGTGAACCGTCGGCCCATTTTCGTGCTAGTCGACGTCGCTGACGGTGACGGTGACGATGTGCCCCACCTGGAACGGCAGTTCTTCGTACTCGCGGGCGGTGTCGTCGTCGCTGACGGTGGTCTCGATGACGTCGCCGTCAGACTCGTAGATGGTGACCTTCTTGGCCATGATGTGCTCCGTTTCTCCTTGGGTCACTACCAGTTGAGGTGTGCGAGCGCGCGCCGCAGCAGGGGCGGTGCGCGGCGTACAGCGTGCGTCCGGCGCAGCACTCAGTCCGCGTGCCCTGTCCGGCTGGTGCTCGTGGAGCGGGGCGGGCCCCGGCCTGGCTGGCCGGGGCCCTGGTGGTCGTCGTCAGCTGCGGGCGGCCCGGACGGCAGCCCACCGGGCTTCCTCGATGTCGTCCAGGAAGTGTTCCTCAGCGCGGTCGGTGACGTCCTCGGCGCTGATTTCGAGGGCGGCGGCCGCCGCGAACAGCGCCGCCACGGTCCCGGCCACGGCGTCGAGGCCGCGGAGGTCGGCGCCGTACTCGGCGGCCGTCACCTCGGCCATGGTGACCGTGCCCCAGTGCAGCCCGTACGCGCGGTCGAAGACGACCGAGAAACGAAGCCATCCGTCGGCGTGGTGCAGCACATCGGCGATCGCGTCCGCGATCACCGCCATGGGCTCCTCGCCCTCGGCGGACCGGCTGAGCTGGCGGTGCATCTCCATGAGCGCCTGCCCCTGCGCGGTCTGCTCGGCCGGGCCCTGCTCCGCGCCCAGCACCTGGCAGGCGAGGAACTCCGCCACGATCTTGCGGCCGCGCTCGGCGCTCGCCACCTCGGGGTCCACCAGCACCGCACCGGCGCCGTAGGCGGGACGGGAGGCGTCCTCGCGGACACCCGGCACCGGGTACAGGGCCAGGCGGGCGCGTCCGTCCTCCTCGACCGCCAGGGCCTCGCAACCGGGGTCCTCTGCGATCAGCTCGGTGAGCACCTCGGCGAGCCGCAGGCGGCTGCCGTCGACCGGCGCATGGCGGTTCGCGGTGACCGGGACCCATCCGGTCCCGGCGGTCCGCACGCCGTAGATGCCCAGGTAGCCGCGTAGGGGGAGTGCGAACGACAGGTGGGTGACCCCGGCCGTCCAGAGCCGTTCGGCCAGGTGCGCGATCTCGGCCTGACGGGCGGTCGCGGTGGTGTTCTCGGTCATCTCAAGTTCCCTTGGTCGTCGTGCTGATGGGGTGTCCGGTGGGTGCCGCCCCTCCGAACAAGAACAACTTTACAGCGCATCATTACGCGAGGCAAGTCGGACCTTCGACCGGATGGCTGAATGCGCAGGTCACGAAGTTGACGGCCACCCCGGGGCTTGCCGGGTCCCGGTCCGGCGGGCTCGGGCGAAGGGCCAGGAGACGGCAACGGTGCGGGGGCGCGCTCGTCGACGGGCCAGGTCGAGGGCCGCCCACCGTTGTGGGGCGGGTGCCGCCCCGCAACGCTCGATCCAACGTCCAGCCTTGCCCGGTGCGTACCGGCACTCGGCACTGCTGGGGTTCGCGTGTGCATGCGAACTGCCTGAGGCAGACAGAGGCGGTGCGCGTGCCCGTACCGCCTGTCGGTGTCCACTTCCGGGCTGCTGTCGGGTAGTTGCCGCTACGCTGTGGGAGCGGCAGGACGCGCACGCCGCACGCCATGGTCACCGGCACCCACGCTGTCCGGCAGACGGCCAAGGACCCCCGGGAGAACATCCCGGAGCGGGCCCGCGGAGTTGCAGCACATACAACCGTTTCCGCCTGAATGTCGATGAGCCTGGCGGGATGCGTGGGGTCCCGTGGAGAGGCTGACATGACCAAGCGCGGAGCCAGCGGCCCCAAAGCCCGTGCGCGTGGCCGGCAGGAGCGCGACGGCATCAAGTACACCGCCGCTGCCACAGCGGGAGCTGACCGTCTCGTCGCTGCCCTCGCAGATCGCAGCGACGGGGTTTTGACTGTCGAACAGGCGATCCGACGGCTGCGCCTTGGCGGGCAGGAGTACCGCCGCTTCCTTGAGCACGGGCGACAGGGTGTCGCCCAGGCTCTGCGGGCCGCACTCGACGTTCCCGAGCTGCACCCCAGCCGCCCGGCCGCGCTGCATGACGCCCTAGCCGCTCTCGATCGCCATCTGGCTGGCCCGGAAGCGCAAGACGTCGCCGGCTTGTACTGGACATGCCGACACAGTGAAGTCGTCTCTCGGCTTTGGCGGGACCCGCTCTCCGCTGCGGAAGTCGCGGAGGTTCAGGCTGAGGCGGACAGAATCCTTCACACGACCATTGCGGTGCACGAGTACCTGTGGCCGACCTGCCACGACGTCGATCCCTGGCATCCGCTTCCAGGGTTGCCGAATCGGAACCGGGCTGACGCGGGTTGCGCAGCGGGCGCCGGTCCGGAGGAGGAGGTGAAGGCGTAACGGCCTCCCCGTCCAAGGTGCTTCGTGCGGCTCGTGCGCCCTAGTTGTCCACAGGGTGATGGTTGTCCACAGAGCGTCCGTGTTGCCTTCGCTGAGTGAGACGATCGCTGCTCAACCGAGAGACGGGGGAGTGGAATGCAACTTCCAGACGTGTTGAAGCCCGTGGACGCTGCTTTGGGTGCGACGGATCCTGCACGGGTCATGGCGGCCGCGTGGGAGGCCTTCGACGTGGCCGTACGGGTCGCGGACGCTGCCGCCTTCGAGGAGGGCAGTGACGAGCTCCAAGCGCTCCTCGCCGCCCAAGTCGGCGCGGAGGGCCGGAATCTGCTGCCGTTGCCTGAGCGGGGTCAGCCCATCGACGTGCCGCCTCTGTCGCCGGGCGTGGATGGTTTCACCCCGTACGTGAGCCTGCTCCGCCGCGCCCAGACTGCGCTGGAGCGCCTGGCCGTCGTGCCCGGGGAGACGGCGAGCGGCCAGGAGGTGATGCAGGCGGCGGCCGGCAAGGCCGCAACTGCCGCCGGGGCGCTGCTCGCAGTCCGGGAGCAGTAGGGATGCCGACCACGCTGGGCGAGCTGCACGAGACCGCCGACCGGAATCTGCGCGCGGCGGCCACCGCCCGTGTGTTCGTCGACTCCCGTGGGCACGCTGTCGCGACACGGCTGCTGGGCGAGCTCGTCGGGCACCTGCAGAGCACTCTGGAGAGCTCTGGGGAGCGATCTCGGCGGGTGAACCCGGGGCCCGCCACCCATCTGGCCACTGCTCAGAGCGCCCTGCGCCGCGCGTCCGCGCGGATGCCCGCTCTCGATGATGAGGCTGTCCTGTCCAGCGGGCCGCTGGCCCAGGCGGTTCAGGCCGTGGCCGGTGTCCGGGACCTCATCGCCAGCCACCGCGGGCAGGACGGTGTTCCGGTGACACCGTACGCCTTCGCCTTCACCGAACAATCGGCCCGGGCTTACCTGGTGCGCTGCTCGGCGGATCTGGCCTGGGGTGCGGCCCGGGTGGCTCAGGCGCTGGGCGAGACCACCACCATCGAGGCTGTTGGCGTGCAGCTGTACGTCGCGCGTGGCAGCCTCGACCTGGCGTCGGTTTTCGCCCGCGCCGCCAGCGGAGATGGCGACCGGGCTTTCGCTGCGTTCCCGCTCGCGCTGCCGCTCTCTCCTCGTCTGGCTCTGCCGGCCGACGAGACCAGGAGCATCCCGTCCTATCTCGCAGACGACTGCGAACGCCTGTCCCGAACCGCGTTCGAGGCTTTGCACAGCCGCGGCGAACGCGGCCTGAGCGGATCCGATCTGCAGCAGATGGCCCGGTGGCGCGCGATGACCAACCTCCTGGCCGGCCGTACTCTCCTCCACGCCGCTGCGCACGCAGGATCAGGCAGCGCCGGGGTACTCCAGGAGACCGCTGGCCGCTTCCGCACGGCGGCACAGGCCTGGCAGCAGGTCGCGGCCCGGTGGCACAGGATCGTCGACCTTGCCGATCCCCGCGTCCACCCCAAGCTGCCGCTTCCCAGCTATGACCTCGTCCACAGCGGCCAGTTCACGCCGATGCCCAAGACGCCTCCGCATCCCGCGGTTGTCACCGCGCAGGCGAACGCGACTCGGGTGGGACAGCTGCTGTACGGCGCGACCTGGACTCCTGAGGCACCCGCCCGACCAGCCCAGCGGGACGCCCGTGAGGTTCTCGCCGACGTCGGCGGCGTGGCTGGGCTGACGCAGACCGCGTATCGGGTGTCGGCGACGGGCTGGCAGCTGGCCGTCGCCATGCCCTCGGCCGTCCGGCGAATCGAATCCACTCTGGTGACCGACAGCATCGACCACCGGCCCCCGGACGCCGGGCACCGCTTCTACCCGCTGCCTGACCACCAGACGAAGCGGCTCACTGAACGCTACGAGCAGGTCACACAGGCCGAACGGGCAGTCGCCACCAGCATCCTGCGCGCGGCACCGCGCACGGGGATGGACACCGCACGTGCCCACTTGGACGCGGCCGCCCACAAGCTGATCCGATCGGGTCAGCCGTGGCTGCCCCTCGACATGGCTGCGGAGGAACGGCGGACCTCTGGAACTGGCGGGATGACTGATGGGGTCGAATCGGCCCGGCTCGCTCAGCTGGGCTTTCCCGGAGTGCCGTCAGCGCGGGGAGTGCTGCCCGAGCATGGCCCTGATGCCGGACTTGCTGACCAGCCGGAGCGACGGTCAGACAGAGATCTTGGCCGCTGAGCCGACTGGACGAACCGTGGATGTGCCGGCCGGTCGCGCAGGCGCACGCTCCCATGCGCGGATGCGTGCGCCTGCTCGGTACGCCGAATACGGGCGGGCCCGGGAACCGGTGCCGTCCGCCGGTGTCAGGTGCGCGGTCAGGCGCTGTTCAGGGGCCACTCGTCGAGGGGGACGGGTGGCCGGCCTGTGGCGTCGCGGACGGCCTCGTCGGTGGCGCAGGTGGAACAGATGGGGAGATCGCGGGCGACGGTGGCGCGGGACCGGGCGGCGGTGCCGTCGTACGGCTGACCGCAGCGCGGGCATCGGGTGGCGGCGGACACGTCACTGCTCCGGGTGGTTGCGGGCGGTGGTGAGAATCTTCGTCCAGGTGCTGGCGGATGACGCGCGGTCAGAGAGCTGCTGCAGGCGGACGATCTGCTCGGCCTGGGTGGCGTCGGGGTGCTCGGACAGGATCCGGCGGGCGAGAGCAAGCCGGGGGTCGCCGGCGTAGGCGTGCGGCTGGCCGTTGCTGCTGCCCTTGGGGCGTCCGGGGCGGACGGGCGGGTGGTCCTGGCGGTCGCGGGCGTACTGCTCGGCGCGGCCGCGCTTCCACTTGGGGCGCTTGCGGTTGACCGGGTCGCCCCAGGTGTCCGGCTCGGGGAATCCGCGGGGCGGGGCGACGGCGGCCTTGGCAACCCACGTGTGGTCCTTGTGCTGGAGGATCCGGCCGAACTCGCTGGAGCCGATCAGCTCGTCCGGGTCGCCGGTGACGGGGACGGGCCGGCGGGGACGGGCCCGCGCGGCCTCCTCGGCGGTCGTCCGCCGGTGCTCGGCGTGCCACCGGCCCCACTCGGCGCTGTTCCAGTGCATGACTCCGCCGTACGTGACGGCGTCGGGGTGGCCGTTGGCGTCACGGTCCCTCCAGAGCTGTTCGAGGACGGCCCGGCTGATGCCGTGGTCGTCGACGAGCTGGCGGCGGTTGACCCACCCGGCGGGGGGCGTGCTGGTCATGGGGGGTATCTCCTGGTGGCAGGTCACGGGTGCAGGCTCCACGTCTCGACGGTGCCCGCGGTGACGCGGATGACGGTGGCGATGTCCTCGGCGGTGACGGCGGCCGCCCAGTCGAGGTGGTCGGGGTGGTTGTACTGGTGGTGGACTTCGAGGACACCGGGCTCGTCGTCGACGAGGTCGGCGACGGTCAGGAGTGTGTCGGCGGGCAGTCCGAACCGGTTGCCGGGGGACAGGCGTACGAGGTCGTAAGGCTGGGGAGCGCGGTCGCCTGCGGGGGCGTTCTGGTCGTCTAGCATGGTGAACGTCTCTTTTCGTGAAGGGGCACCCGACGCCCGGCGGCAGTTGCCCTGTTCCGCCGGGCGTCACACGTTTCGGGCCTGGTCTCGTCAGACGGGTGTGTTCTCAGCCGAGCGCCGCGTGGACGTCGGGTGTCTGTCCGGTCAGAAGGTTGCCCTCTTCCGGCCAGACCATTTATTGAACCACATTCATTGGCTCTGTGGTGCTCAGCGGCCGGTATCGCCGGGGCCGGGCTGGTGCGGGAAGCGGCGGGCGGCCTCGGGCGTCCAGTCGTCGCCGGGCTCGGCGCGGCGCGGGCGGGGGATGCCGGTGATGCGAGGGATGGCCGGGGCGTGGACGTCGTCGCCGGCGAGGTAGTCGCCGCTGTTCAGCAACTCGGCGCCCTCGTCGGGGGTTTGCTCGTCGGGGGTGTGCTCCTGCATGCGCTGTTCTCCCGGGTCGTGAAGGGGTGGGTGGGGGTGGCCTTGCGGGTTGCCCTCCGCTGGGCCGTGAGGGGGGCGGGTTGCCGGTCCCGCCCTCGGTCCGGGTTCGCGTGTGCACGCGAACCCGGCCGGTTGCTGCTGGTCAGCTGGGTTCGCAGATCCTGACGCGCCCGGCCTTGAGGTCGGCGGCGTGCCTCAGGTGGTCCTCGCACATCCGCACCGACCAGGGGAGGAGCGGGGAGATCGCGATGTAGGTGCAGCCGTCGGGGTCGTCCTGGGCGGCGCGGGCGGCGTCGGCGTCGGCATACAGCTGGCCGTCGCTGCCCCCGCTCGCGATGCGGATCGCGGCGCATCCGCGTGTGCCGGTGCTGCGGTGGTCCTCGATCGTCTCGGCCATGAGCGCGGCGGCCGTGGCGATGGCGTGGTCCGTGCGGGCGAGCCACACGGCGTGGCCGTGGCTCGCGGCGGTGACCGTCAGCGGGTTGAGCGGCGCCGGGGCGTGGCGGGTGATCTCGACGACCGCGTCCCACTGGGCTTGGGCCTCGGCGGGGTCGTCTGAGGCGCGCTCGATGTGGACGACCTCGCGGCCGGGGGTCCGGCCGGCGCCCTCGTCGTCGGTGAGGAGGTAGTAGGTGGCGGGGCGCTTGTCGAGGTCCGCACGGGGGGTGGTGCTGGCCATGGTGGCCCTTTCGGTGGAGTCGTTGGGGGCTGGGGTCCCGGCGGCGTCGGCCGGGGGCGGCGGGAGCGGGGTGCGGCGGGTCCCGGCCGGGCGTGCCCGGCCTGCTCTTGACGCACTTGGCGCGCCCAAACGCCCGGCGCCCGCCGGTGGTCGGTTCGGCCGCCTGCGGCCGGGCCGGGCGCCGGTGGTGAACGCGCCGGGCTGGGCGCGCCGCCCCGCAGGGGCGTCCTTTGGCGCGCGCCGGCGGTCGGCTGGTCGTGCGGCCGGCCTCGGGCGGGTCCGGCGGGACGGGTCGGTGACCTCGTCCCGCCGGGCCTGGGTCAGGTCGTGGGGGCTGCGGGCTTCCAGCGGCACCGGGTGACGTAGGTCTGGGCGGTGTCGCCGTGGCCGGGGGACTTGTAGGTGCTGTGGGTCTTCACGGTGGCCGTGACCTCGACCTCGGCGCCCTGGCGGGGGAGGGTGCCCGGGTCGCGGGGGCGGGCGGGCCAGACGTAGACGTTGCCCTGGGCGTCGCGGAGCTTGATCAGGTAGCGCTGTTGGGTGCTGTAGCCGAACGTCCGCGACGGCTGCTTGAGGACGGCGGCGACGGTGACGGTGCGGGTGATGCGCTCGCCCACGGCGCCCTGGTGGCGGGACAGGGCCGCGTCGGTGGTGGCCTGGGCGGCGCGGGCGGCCCGCTTCTGGCTCGACTGCCAGGCGGCTACGGCGGACGACAGCAGCGAGACATCGGCCGTGGTCACGTACTGGCGGCGGGCCACGCGGGCGAGTCGCCTGCGGTAGTCGTCGCCCTCGGCACCGGCCTGGGCCCACGCGAGGATCGCGTTGAGCGTCTGGGGCGTGATCTCGGTCGCGGCGCGGGTGAACCTCACCCGGTCGCCCCGCTCCAACGGCTCACGGCCGAACAACAGGACTTCGACGTCGAGGGCGGTGGGAACTTCCTTCTCCCACTGGCGTGACATCGGCTGGTAGTAGCCGCGCGCGGTGATGGCGGTGGTGGCGGCGCGGATGACGTCGAGGGGGCGGAGCCTGATGGCGGATGCCGTGGTCATGTCCGGGGTTCTCCTTGGTCGTGAAGGGGGTGCTGGCCCGGCGGGGGCGGGTTGCCCTCCGCCCCTCGCCGGGCGTGCTGGTCGCGGTGGTGCGGGTTACAGGACTCCGCGCTCTCGCAGGTAGGCGGCGTACAGGGTGCTGATGGTGGAGTCAGTGGTGGCGGGGACTCGGCGGACTCCGAGCGAGCCGTCCCGGTCGCCGTTGCGGTGGACGACGAACGGCCGTGCCACCGGGGGGATGTGGAGGGCGTAGATGCCGTGGGTGGTGGCGACTCGGACGGCGACGGCCTCGGCGGTCTCGTCGTAGGCGACGGTCCGGCGCGACGGGCTCACCCCGAAGTCCCCGAGTCCTGCGGAGATCGCGCGGGCCTGCATGAGGTCGGCGGTGTACGTGGCGGGCACTCGGCGTACGGCAGGGATGCACCCGCATCCCTCGGGCTCCTGGTCGTCGGCGTAGGGCGCGGGAAGGGCGAGCGCGGGGGCGAGCGCGGCGGCGCCGGTGCCGTGGGCGCGGTCGACGTAGGCGGTGACCTCGGCGGTGCCGGTCAGTACGAGGGGCTGGCCGATGGTGGGGGTGATCGTCCATGAGCCGTCGGCGTTGGCCTCGACCTTGCGCAGGCTGCCGGTGACCACAAGGTCGAACAGCTCGATGGCGGCGGTGGCCTCGGGCTGGGTGTCGCGGCTGGTGATGTTCACGGGTGCTCGATTCCTTGTCGTGAAGGGGGTGTTGGGTCCGGCGGGGGAGGGTTGCCCTCCTCCCCTCGCCGGGGTGTGCGGGCCGGGGCCCGGTGGGGGTCAGTTCCAGTTCTCCGGCGCGGGCCGGTAGCAGGCCTCGAACTTGGCGGTCTCCTCGGCGGTCGCGTCCCGGTAGCCGGAGAGCTGCTCGTCGAGGGTCTTGAACACATTGGCTTCGACGGCCTCGCTCACTCCGTCGCTGCACGTGTAGCTGAGGCGCCACCGGTCGACGTTGCCGACGCGCACGGTGCTCACGCTGCCGTCGCTGTAGTCGCGCGAGATGCACTGACCGGGGGTGAACCGCGTGGTCATCTGCGGGTCCTCCTCTTCGTGAAGGGTTCCGGTGGCCGGTCGGCCCCGGGGCTGGGAGGGGGTTGCCCTCCCCCTCGCCAACCCCTTTATTGAACCACATTTCTGGTGCTGCGTGTGGTGTTTCTCGTAGTTCGGACGGGTGATTTCTGCTGGTGGGGGCGGGTGTTGGTGCTCCCGCCCCCTGTGGTGCGGCGGGTTAGTCGATGGTGTCGGTGGCGTCGTGCTCGGCGGCGGCGGGGTTGTACGCCTTGCCCTCGATGACGGCGGTCTCGATGGGGGTCGGCTCGTAGCCGAGTCCCTGGAGCCATGTCAGGTAGGCGGCGGCGGTCTTGCGCATGCCGCTGATGCTCGCCCCCTGCTCGCCGGTCTGGCCGGTGCGCCACGTGGTGCGGGGGATGTACAGCTCGAAGCATGCCGCGACGTTGGCGAAGAGCAGTGCGGGGCGACGGCGGGCGGCGGCCGTCGCGGCACGCTTGGCGGCCTCGTGCGCGCTGCGGCTGTTCATGGGGATGCCGGTCAACTCGCCGTACACACGGGGGTGCTGGGGGTGGGGCATTTTGTTGTGCACCACTCCGTCCCACTCGAACATGACGGTGGTGACGATGGCCAACAGTTCGTCCTGGCGGGCCTTGGTGTGCTGGGCGCCGATCATCTTGGTCAGCCATTCCCGGCGCACGATCTCGGCGGCGTCCCAATGCTGATTGCCCGCGATCACGGCCTTGCGCTCGGCACTGCTCGGCTTGGGGTTACCGCTGGTGGTGACGGTGTGGCCGTAGAACGGGGGGTTGGCGCAGTAGCGGGTGTACCGGGAGCTGTGAGGCTCCCTGACCCACACTTCGCCCTGGCACTCCTTGTGGTCGGCCACACCGGAGATCTCGCGGACGGGGACGGCCTTCTCGGAGAGTTCGGTGACGGTCCGGATCCGGGCCCCGGCCTCTTCGAGCTGGGCGCGGTGGGCGGCGGCCTCCTGGTCGCGGCTGACGGTCAGGAGTGCGCTGGTGATCTCCCAAGCGGGGTCCTTGGCGGGGTGCTCCTTGATCATCCGCTCGATTCGGGCAGCGGCCTGGGGGTCGTGCTTCTCCAGGTCGGCGAGTTGGCCGAGCTGGTCGAGGGTGAGCGACCGGGTGGCGTGGGCGGTGACTCGGGCGACGGTGGCTGAGCCTCCGACGGCGACCATGGCCTTGACGTCCTTCTGGGTGCGTCCGGCGGCGGCGGCCAGGCTCTTGGTGCTGGCGCCGAGCTGGGAGGCGTTGAACAGTGCGGAGAGCTCCTCGCCGTCCGTCAGTGCCTCGCGGTGGACGGCGGTGGTGACCATGTCGGTGTAGCGGGTGGCCTCGTCGACCTCGTCGTACTCGTACGGGACGTGGGTGAGGCCGACTTCAAGGGCTCCGGCGAGTCGGCGGTGGCCGTCACCGACTTCAAGGGCTCCGGCGTCGGTCCGCTTGATCTTGAGGGGGATACGGACGCCGTTCTCGCGCAGAGAGGCGCGGAACTCCTTCGTCAGCTTCAGTCCCTGGCGGACGTTGCCGGGGTGGGCGCTGAGTGCCTCCACGCGGATGACGGGCCGGAACGTGACCGGCACGTCCGTGATCTCCAGCGCGACGGCGGCGGCCAGGCGGCGCAGTCCGTCAACGACCCGGTAGGTGCCGTCGCCCAGGGTGGCGACGTACAGCGGGTCGTCGAATCCGCCGTCCCTGATCGACTCGATCAGCTGGGGGTCGGCGGCGACGGTGGGGACGTGCGCGGTGAGGTCGGCGACAGGGAGGGTGGGCCATGCGGTCACGTGGGGCGCCTTGGCGGTGCGGGCGGCCTTGGTGCTGGTCATTGCGGTGGTCTCCTTGGTGTTCGTGAAGGGGGCCCGGCGGGGGGCGGGTTGCCCTCCGCCCCGTGCCGGGCGGGGCCCCGGCCCGTGAGGGCCGGGGAGTTGGGGGGTGGTCAGCCGACGAGTCCTCGGTGGACGGCGAGCGCGATCAGCCGGACCTTCTCGTGCAGCAGGCGCCGGGCGAGCGAGGGGACTTCCTGGGGCTCGCCGTCGACGGTCACGGTGTAGCAGTCGGGCGAGATGATCTTGTCGTCGTAGCGGATCACCACGGCGCGGCCGTCGGCCTCGAACTCGGTGCGGATGCCGCCGATGCCAGACCCCCACAGCAACAGCCCCTCGGCGCTCTGGGGGGTCTCCTCGATGTAGCGCTCGCCGGTGATGGCGTGCCCCCAGGCGGCGACCGCGTTGAGGTGCATGCGGGACAGTTCCTGTGCGCCGGTGACACTGCCGGGCACGGGGAGCGTCGCGGGGATGGAGTACTGGCGGTCGATGAACGTGATCTCGCCGCCGGTCGCGGTCGCGGTCTCGATCATGATGGCCTCCTCTTCGTGAAGGGTTCCGGTGGCCGGTCGGCCCCGGTGCCGGGAGGGGGGTTGCCCTCCCCCTCACCAACCCCTTTATTGAACCACATTTCTGGGCTCGGTGGGGTGTTATCTCATACTCTGGACGGGTGATTTATGCAGGTCAGGGCCTTCGACGGGGGGTTTGGGCGGGGTTCGCGTGTGCATGCGAATTGCTCTGGTCGCTGCTCGGTCCGCCGTAGCGGGTGGGCGCCGGTGGTGGGTGTGGGTGCCGGGCTGGTGCGCGTCTTTCGCGTAAGGCGGGGCCTGGTGGGGGTTCCCTCCGGTCTGGGCGGCAGGGCTTGCCCCTGAGCGCAGGTTCTGGGGGGCCGTCCAGGATTTACCGCTTGCGGCGCCGTAGGCGTCCTGGACGGCCCCCCAGGTTCTGTGCTGGCCTTCGGTGCCGTCCAGACCGGAGGGAACCCCCACGGTCCGCCGCACCACCCACGGGCCCGCAGTCACCGGCGGTGCCCCCGCCCCTCTGGGACTGGTGGCCGGGGGGACTGGGGGGCAGCGCCCCCGGGTACCGGCGCTCGCGCCGGTGTGCCTGGACCTGGGCGGGCGGCCGCCGCGCGGTCGGGTGCCGGGCTCAGGGCATGGGCCGCGTGGCCGGGGGCGGAGGGGGTTGCTGGAGGCATACGCGCGCCTGGTCGGGCGGCGAACGGCATCGTCCTGGCGTGCTTTCGGGGGCTGAGGTTCGGTCACCGGATGGTGCGGCGCGGTGTCGTCTGCGGTGTTCTGCCCGGTGGCGGCCTCACGGCCGGGTGATCTTCGGGGCCTGGCCGTGACGTTCGGGGCGCCTGTGGGGGTTGCGAGGGCATGGGACAGCGACGGCGGTTGGTGATGGCTCTGGTGCTGGCGTTCGCGGGGGTGGTGTCGACGGGGTCGCAGGCGTCGGCCGACTCCAGCTCGTGCACGCACCATTGGCGTGGGCCGCAGGTCTGCATCCGGCTGGAGGGCCGCAACTCGTGGAACTCCGTCACCGCGATCTGGGTGAACCCGCCCAAGCGCGTGAAGAGTCGGACGGTGCAGTTGTACATGCATGGCCGGCGGTTCTACGCCCCGCAAAAGGCGGTGCGCGTTGGCAGGACGGTGTCGTTCACCTGGTCGTCGATGGACACCGGCACCGGCACCAAGCTGTGCGTGCGTTTCAAGGGGATCGACCGGATGGCCTGCGACCGGACCAAGTACATCGGCAACCGGCCGTCGTACTGATCGGCCGTCCGGTCAGCGCCTCGCCGTGATCGTCTCCGCACCTCGTTGCCATGCGCGGAGGACTTGTTGCAGCCCGCTGTCGGGCTCTTCGGTTACCTGGATGGTCACCGCCAGGTCGCTGCCGTAGATGCCGACCCATTGGCGGTAGACCTGGAGAGGGGTGGTGTCGACGCTCCACTCGCCGATGACGGCGGGTCCGCCTGCACGGAATCGGAGGACGGCGCGATAGGTGGTCACGGTCCTGAGATGACGTAGATCAGCTCGACGGTGCCGGGTTCGCCTGCGTCGGCGGGGTCGTGTACTCGGTAGAGAACCGCGATCTGGTCGCCGGTGTCGGTGGTGGGGCGGGTGCTGATCTGCCGCAGCTCGGCGCCCTCGATGGGCTCGCGGCTCGATGCCGGGTCGCGTGGGTCGGCGGCTAGCGTGACGAGGATGTCGTGGACGGCCTTGCGTCCGGCGGGGGAGAGGTGCGCGAACTCCTCGTACAGCCGCGGGGGGACGACGACGTTCCAGAGGGTCACGCGATGTCGTCCAGCCGGTTGAGGTGGTCCCACAGCTCGGCGACGGGCCGGGCGTCTGCGGTGCCGTCGAGGGAGGCGGTGATGGCGGCCGTGACCTCGGGGCGGGTCGCGAACGCGACGGTCCTGCGGTACTTCGCGACGACCTCGGCCTGAGGCGCGCCGAAGCGGGCGGCGTCGAACTCGGCGTTGAACGCCACCAGTGCGGTCGGGCTGATCACGGCGAGCGCGGCGCGCAGCTCGGCGGGTGTCTGCGGCCCTTCGTGGGCCTCCAGCCGGTACGGGTCGGCGTACGGCCGGGGTCCCGGCTCGTGCGGTAGTGCGCTCATGCTCGGCCTCCTGGTGGTGATGCGCGTCCTACGGTACGCGCTCGACGGCACCACCGTGGAGGGGTCGAGGGGACGCCCGGCGTTCTCCTCGGCGGTTCCGCGCTGGGGGTTTCCGGCTGGCGGTCCCGCAGCTGCGTACCGATCATCCGGCCGGGTACGTGCCGTTTCAGGGGCGGCCAGAATCGCACGCCTGCGGCTGCCCCGGCCGGATAGGGGTGGTCGTCGTGGCCCGTCGTGAGCGTCCGTGTCTGGGTCCTCGGTGCCGCAGGACCGTGCCGGTGCCCGGATCCGGGGGAGGGCGGCCGCGGAAGTTCTGCTCAGAGGCATGCCGTGCGCGATCGCGTCGACTGACGGAACGGCTGCGCCGGTGGGACGTTGTCCGTGAGGAGCGGATGGACGGCATGGTGTCCGCGCGGCACGAGATGCGGACGGCGGCGTACCGGGTCGCCCGGGAGGCCCGGATCGTGGCGGCCGAACTGGACGCGCAGGACTCGCGGCCCGGCTGGCAGCAACCCGGCTGGGAACTCCCGGCCGAGCGGCCCGGCTTGCCCTCCGCCGAGTACACCCGCGCCGCCCTCAATGTCCTCGACGCCGCGCAACAGCTCCTGTCGGCCGCCGTCGACCTCGATCGTGCCGCCGGGATCGGCTGGCCGGACGTCGGCCAGGCCCTGGGCGTCAGCGCGGACACGGCTGCTCGCCGCCGTCGCTTCGGCACTGCCGGAACCTCCCGCCGCTAATCATCACTGGACAAAGGGGGTGCTGGGACCTGCTCCGGCCTGCGACAGTTGCCGGATGGCGAAACTCCCCACTGATCCGGACGTGATGGCGCGTACTGTCGTCGACATTGCGGCCGCGTCCTTTACGAACGCGCGCGACCTGCTCGACAGTGCTCAGGATCTCCTCGACACACATCGGTGGCCCACGGCGTTCTCCGTCGCCGCCCTGGCTCTTGAAGAGGTCGGCAAGGCGGCCATGTGCATGATGATGCTCTCCATGCCTCCGGCCGTGCGGGAAGAGTTCCGTCCCCAGTTCGAGAAAGCGTTCATCGACCATCAGGCGAAGGCGGAGTGCGCGCACCTCATCTTGGGGCTGGTCGCCGAAGAGATGCCGGCCAGTCTCGATCAGCTGATGACGGACGCGATCGCGTCCGCCCGCCGGAGTAACGCCGTCAAGTTCCGGGGGCTGTACGTCGACTACACCAACACCGGTGCCCTACTGACGCCGGTGTCGGTGAGCGAGGGGGAGGCGAGGTGGATGGTCGCAGCCGTCACCACGGCGCTCGCCGAGTCCGTTGACACTGAGGCGGCCGTGGCCGACCCTGACGTCCTTCTCGGCTTCTTTCGCGAGTGGCAGGACGGTGTGGACCTCGACGCCCTCGGGGCGTATGTCGAGAACACTCCGGAGGAATTCATCGGCCACATCCGGGCGTTCGTCCGCGACGACGTGCCTCCGCCCGCCGACTTCCTCGGCCCGACGCTGGCGGGGAAACTCGCTGCAGCCGACAACCCGCCAGCCTCTCCGACCCCCTGCCCGGATGGGTCATAGGGGCCGGTCGCCCCTCGTAGGCTGCCAGACTCGACTGTCACGTATCTGATCGATGGGCGGGGGCCTGTGTACGGACCGCCGCAGTCCTGGCCCGGGGGACTGCTGCACCAGGCCAGGACGCCTCGCGGCAGGCCGTCGCTAGATCACTGACGGTGCCTGGCTCCTGGTCAGGGAAGCGGTGTGTAAAGCCATTCCTGAGCGGCCCGGTCGCTGGTCGGTGCCAGGCGCACGGTGCCGTCCTTCGCAGCTTCCCACGACAGGCTCTTGCCCCCCTCGGCCGTCTGGATGTGATCGGTGGGCGCGTCGTCCGTGAGCGGCTGGGACACCCACCGCTGGGTGCGGTCGTTCTCCTCGCAGGGGGTGAGCGCCAGGACCTGGCGGCCGGCCGGCGCCACGCACATGCCGGGTGTCGACTCGACGCTCAGGGTGGTCCAGTCGAACGCGAACCGCTGCGCGGTGTCGCGCTCGTCGCACTCGGCCAGGACCAGCCGCAACGGTGCCTCGTCGGCACTCCGGGGGGCCGTCTGCACCCTCACACACCGGTCGTCGAGGGCAGAGCGGATCAGCACCCGTTGCCCGTCGGGGAACGCCCCCGCCGGGACCGCGGCCGCAGCGAGCGCCCCCGCCACCATCGCGGCAACCCCGAGCGTCCGCATCGTCGTTGACCTCATCGCGCGCCTCCTAAGTGATCAGTACCGGCATGGCCAACGACCCGCGGGGAGCGCGGGCACGCCCGTACCCGTCACCCGTGCCGGTGATCAACCTCGCAGGGTTCAGGCTTCGCCCGGGCTGGCGTGCACACGCGAACTCCCGCGCCTCCGGATCACGGATTATCTGGGCAGATTGAACGGCTTTTACCTGTTCAGGGGTCTCGTAGTGAGTCTGGCGCCTTGTTTCGGCTAGCTGTCGGGGTGCTGGATGCCCTGCCACATGGGCCCGAGTCCAAGTGTCCGGCGGAGCTGTCGGCGGTTCTGAGTCGCCATGGGGAGGCTGCTGGTCGTCGTGCTGGTGGGGGAGGGTGTGGCGGTGTTCTCCGCCGGGTCGTCGTCGGCGGGGGGCAGGTGCAGTCGGCGGCGGAGCTTCGCGGTGGCCTGCAGAACGGGTGCGAGGATGTCGCCGGCCTCGGGGTGGACGCTGGCCAGGGCCTGGGTGATGGTCTCGATCGTCTCTGCCGCGTCCTCGGCGGCGGCTCGATCCCACTTCCCGGGGCCCACGGCGTCGTGCAGTTCACAGGCGCTGTCGGCGAGTTTGGCGGCGAGCTGTTCGACGCCTGGCGCGGCGGTCGAGGGAAGCAGACTCCACATGCCCTGGTCCAACGACGTCGGGTTCATCGGGTGTCCCAAACCTCCCTTGATCAACGCCTTATCTGGCTAGAATATCCGGCATGTCGCAGGTCAGCGGAGTGAAGCCGTTTGTCGTCGTGGTCGACGACAAGGAGGATTTGCAGGCTCTGGACGACGTCGTGGCTGAGGCCCGGAGGGCTGAACGGGAGTGGCTAGCGGCGGCTCGAAAGGAGGTGGGCATCGAGTGGCTGAGGGGGACGGCGCTCTCAGAGGCCCGGCGTCAGATCCGCGTGGAACTCCAAACGTTGCGGGAGGCAGGGACGCTGTACGGGACCAAAGACCTGGTCATGACCCGGGCGGTGCGGGCTGAGCTGCGCTCGCGCAAGATGCTCACCGAGTGGCCAGACCCCCCGCCAGGCGAGACCAGCGCTCCCGGACGGCGCTGGGGGATCTCCCCCGACCCGTGGGCCCTCATCGCCGCCGAAGAAAGCGAAGAGGACGGGGAGGAGAAGCAGCAGAAACCGCGGCTGTCCTTCAAGCTGCCCGCTGCTCTGGGCGAGACGCTGGTGCGAGCTGCGTACTGGACGAGTGCCCCGTACGTTGCCCAGCTCCAGGCGTGGGATAAGCGCTGGGGCGACGGGCCGACGGTGATCCTGCGGGAGGCAATGCGGCGCAACGGCGGTCGTGTGACCGATCTGGACGTCATGGTGGCCATGCTCGCGCCGCGTCCGGAAGCGGCCGCGCTGGAGGAGCGGGGCCGGCTCCGCGCGCAGATCGTCACGACCGGAACACTGGCCCGGGACGCGTTGGCCCGTGCCATCCGCTGATCTTCGCCACGGGGCAAGGCTTTCACCAGTGGAACTACGTTCAAACAGGCCAGATTACCCGGCTTTCAACATTGCAAGAAAGCCCCGGGCCGGAGTCCGGGGCTCAGCTCGCTGTTCCGTCACAGTTCAGCGGTCCTGACCGTAGCAGCATCGACGGTGGCCGTCTGCAACCGGTCGTGCACCTTGGTCTGTCCTGTGGGTCATGAGTGCACGTCTTCCCCGGCGTCCGGCTGAACGGCGCGGTCTGCGTCTGTGGCCCGTCGGTACCGTCCTGGTCCTGGCCTTCGGCACCGCGTTTCTCGCGGCTGGGTCCGTGTTCTACGCCGGCTGGGAGCTGCTCGGTGTACGCGGGTTGAAGCCGGAACACCGAATTGACTCCAAGACGCTGTTCGATCTGGTCAAGCTCGCTTTCGGTGTGGTGGCCGGCGCGGGCGCCCTGGTGGCCCTGGTTGTGGCCTACCGCCGGCAGCGGGTCGACGAGGACGGCGCGCTTCGCGACGCCACCCGGCTGCACACCGAACGCTTCACCACCGCCGTCTCCCAGCTCGGCGACGAATCCGCCGCCGTACGCCTGGGCGGCGTGCACGCACTCGCTGGCCTCGCCGACGACGCCCCCAACCGCGCACTGCGACAGACCTGCATTGACGTCCTGTGCGCCTACCTCCGTCTCCCCTACACCGCTGAACCCGACCTACCTGCGGACGATGCGGTGGCCCGTCACTCGTACTTGTCCTTACGGGAAGTCAGGCACACCATCGTCAGGCTCGTTCGTGACCACCTTCGCCTGCCGTCCGGCCATCAGCACTCATGGCAAGGTCATGACTTCGACTTCACGGGAGTCGTCTTCGACGGCGGCGACTTCTCCGGGTCGGTGTTCTCCGGCGGCACAGTCGACTTTGCCCGGTCGGTGTTCGCCGGTGGCACGGTCAGCTTCTACGGGTCGGTGTTCTCCGGCGCCACAGTCGACTTTGCCCGGTCGGTGTTCTCCGGCGCCACAGTCGACTTTGCCCGGTCGGTGCTCACCGACGGCACGGTCAGCTTCCCCTGGTCAGAGTTCGCCGACGGAACGGTCAGCTTCGACAGCTCTATGTTCTCCGGCAGCACCGTCTTCTTTTACGGGTCGACGTTCTCTGGCGGCAAGGTCAGCTTCGCCCGGTCGACGTTCCTTGGCGGCACGGTCAGCTTCGCCCGGTCAGAGTTCGCCGGCGGCACTGTCGACTTCGCCGGGATGACCCTCTCCAGCGGCACAGTCAACTTCAACCACACGAAGTTCACCGGGGGCACAGTCAGGGCCCGCGGGTCGAGGTTCGCCGGCGGTACAGTCGACTTCGCCGGGATGACCGTCTCCAGTGGCATGGTCGACTTCCAGGGGGCGATGTTCTCCGGCAGCGCGGTCAGGTTCCTCATGCCGACGTTCTCCGGTGGCACGGTCAGTTTCATCAAGTCGGTGTTCTCCAGCGGCATGGTCAGTATCGACGGATCATCGTTCTCCGGCGGCACGGTCTACTTCCGCGAGTCGCAGTTCTCCGGCGGCACCGTCAACTTCCACGCGTCGACGTTCGCCGACGGCACAGTCAACTTCGCCCGGTCACAGTTCTCCGGCGGCACCGTCAACTTCCACGCGTCGACGTTCGTCGGCGGCACGGTTATGTTCCGGGAGTCAACGTTCGCTGGCGGCACAGTCGACTTCAGTAGAGCCTTCGGGAGCGCCGCACCCGTTGACCTGATCCCAGCAGCAGGCTCCCCGCTGCCGTTTGGGCTCCGTGTACCGAGTACATGGCAACCGACGAGCCCTGCCTGACCGCCCTTCTCCCTGGACTGGCAGGTCGACTGAAGTCGTTGTCAGGACGGCTGCTCCTCGTGCTCGGCGAGCACGCGGTACAGGGTCGACCGGCCTACGCCGAGATCCCGGGCGATGGCGGTGACGGACTGGGGCGGGGTCCGCTTGCGGCGGGCCAGGGCGACGGCGAGGGTGTCGGGGTCGATGGCGCGGGGGCGACCGCCGTACCGGCCGTTGGCCTCGGCCGTGGCCAGGCCGTCGAGGCTGCGGCCCCGGATGAACTCACGCTCGACCTCGGCGAACGCGGCGAACACGGTGAAGACGAGCTTGCCGGGGCCTCGCGGGTCGTACACACCGGCGAGCGGTCCTTGCAGGATCTCCAGCCTATTGCCGCGGTGTTCGATGTCCTGGGCGCTGGTGATGAGTTCGAGGGTGTCCCGGCCAAGTCTGTCCAACATGGTGACCGTCAGGATGTCGTTCGGCCGAAGAGCGGCAAGGGCTGCTTGGAACTGGGGTCGCGTCGGCTGGCGGGTGCTGATCGTCTCGACGTAGAGCGGCTCGATGCACCCGGCCGCTTTCAACAGTCGCTCTTGTGTTTCGAGGTCCTGGCCGTGTCCGGAGACTCGGCCGTAGCCGATGCGGTCGCCGGGGCGTTCGGCGGTGGCCGGCTGGGCGTCGGGTTGCGGGATCATCCGCCAGGCCTTGCCCGGCTCCCTGTCTTTCGGCACCCGGATCGGCGGGCCCGACCGGAGTACGGGGACGGTGTCGTAGCGCACCGAGTGGTAGACCGTGGCGACGGTGCCCGTCCGGGTGCGGCACGGCGAGCCGGGCGGGACGGTGCAGCGCGGGCACTCCTGGCGCTCGACCAGCGCGGCGCGCTCGGCCTCGCCGAGCTGTTCGCGGTTCATGCCCGGACCGTCGCATTCTCGATCTTCTGCCCCACCGGTGGGCCCTTCTCCGTCGGGTTATAGCACCGCGGGTGCGGTGACGCTCCCCAAGCGTCCCAAAAACCCGTCCCGATTGCACTGGTACCCGCAGAGTTTCGGGACGGGTTTCGGGACAGGTTGGCGCGGCGTGTCGCCGGCCCAGCTCGACCGTCCCGAAACCGACCGTTTTTGGGACGGCTTCGCGTGTGCACGCGAAGCCCGAACCAACGACCGTGCGCAATCAACGCGGAGCGCCCGCCAGTCCGCACGCCACACGGGTCACGGCTTGAGCAAGAGGTGCAGGAGCGTCACGACTCCGACACCTACCAAGAGAGCGATACCGAAAGCGGGGTACCGAAAGGCCACGTACGTGGCACCTACCCCCACCAGCAACAGGACCGCCGTGCGCAGGTCAAGGCCGCCGTTCATTGAGCTTCGCCCTCCCAGGGATCGGGCACTTTCGTGCCGCTCGCCACGTGGCCCGTCTGTCGGCCGCGCGTGCACCTGCTGGGAAGGGAGCGATGAGCACACTTCTCCATTAGGAGCAGTGCTCAAAACCGCCGAGATGAAGACTGGTTGGGCTGGATGCGCGAGTCAAACCAAACGGGTGTCAGGTGACGTGGATCACGCATCCCGACCTGCCAAAGCGCCCGTCGAAGACTACTCGCCTACGCAGGCTCATCGCCGACTTCGACGGCTCGACGTCGGCGTTTGTCCGCACTGGACTGACGGCCCCGCTGTGACGGGGAGGGACGGCATCCCCCTTGCTCGACAGGTGCATGCTTTGCGCCCGTACAAAATGTACAGTTCCGGGAGTCGCCCACCTGTCCGAAGATCGCCGCTCCGTCCTTGCCGCCCGGGCAGGCTCGGCGCGCGGCCGGGTCTACAGCGGCCTAGCGTGGGGTCATGGAACTGCCGCTGCGGGTCGCCCTCGCCGCATCGGCTCCCGCGCTGCCTGTCGGCCCTGGCTGGTGGTACGAGCCGAAATTTCGACGGACACCGGGCCGTACTGGTCCGGGACACCGATGGGGTCCGGCTCTTCTCCCGGTCGGGCCGTGACATCACGGCGGTGTGGCTCGATGTCGCGCTGGCCGGGATGGCCCTGCGGCCGGGCACGACGTTGGACGGCGAGTTGGTGATCTGGCGGGGCGGGGCGCTGGACTGGGGTGCGGTGCAGTCGCGGGCGGCTTCGACGCCGGCGCGGGCCCGCGCCCTCGCCGCAGAGCTGCCCGCGAGCTACCCGGTATGGGACTGCCTCAGCCACCTTGTCCACGGTGACCTGCGAGGACGGCCGTACGTCACCCGTAGGGGTTTCCTCCTGGACGCGCTCGGCGACATGGGTCCGCCGATTCAGGCGGTACCCGCCACGGACGACGTCGAGACGGCCCGAGACTGGTACGAGAGCCTGCGACCCCTCGGAATCGAGGGCCTCGTGGCCAAACCCGGATCGAGCCTCTACCGACCGTCCCGAATTTGGATCAAGGTGAGGCATTCGGAACCGCTTGATGCGCCGGTGGTCGGCTACACCGGCCCCCGGTCACGTCCGCGCGCACTCGTGGTCGAGCTGCCGGGCGGCCGCCGGGCCCTGTCTCAGCGGCTCACCGGGCCGCTGGCGGCGGATGCGGCCGCGCTCCTGGTCGACGACGAGCCCCGGCATCTCGAAGCGACCCGCGACGGCACCCCGTACGTCGCGGCGGGTCACGCGCAGGCGGAGGTGATGGCGGGCAGCACCCGGCATCAGGTCGTGACGGTCACCCGGCTGCGGCCTGCAGAAACACACTGAAATAGAACGAGCCGTCTTCTGTTCGTCGGCTTGTCGCTCCCGGCAGTGGCACGGACAGAACAGCGCCTGCGTCGCCGGGTGGTTGTCACCTGGCCTACTTCACAATTCCGGTCCGGTTCTTTTTGGATCCGGTGCTGGGCCTCGTGCAGGGCCTTGATGTCCGGACTCGTCGCGGTCGTTGACGTCTTGCTGGTAGCGCGTGACGTCAGCGGCGGCGCCAGGGAAGCCGAGGGCCGCCACTCGTGCTGAGGTTGCAACCTCCGGATCAGGTAGTCGCCTCAACAGTTGTGCGGTTCGGTGGCTGTGCGCGGGGTGCATAAAAGGTTGCGCAGAGCTGACCGCTTCAGCGACGAGGGAACTCCATCGATCACGAGTGCCCGGTCCTAGCTCGCCTCGAGGTACGCCGGCCAAACGCTCTGCCGTGTCTGCGAACCAGCGCGCCTCCGGTTCCGTCCACTTCCTCGTTCGTTCGGCACGAACGGCGGCCTCGGCTCCCGCTGGCAGCTCCATGCGTCCGCGGGCATCCAGCGTGTTTCGGAAGAGGACCTCGCCGGTTCGTCGGTAGACCGTGATGCTGTCAGCAAGGCTCTCGGTTTCTACGGCTCTAACACTTGCCGCAACTCCGGGAAAGAGAGAGTCCGGGGAGTCGACGAAACGGGCTCCTCCTTGGGCCTGGCGGTCTGTGTAGTGACGGTGGAGAACACCCAGCTGGCTGAAGGCGCCGGGTCCCGTCACAGCTACGACGTGGACCGGATAGTTCGCGTCCCGGAAGAGACGGGACAAGTCACGAGCCCGGTCCGGGCTGGCTAGCGCGGTGTCGACCAGGATGGGCAGCCTGGCAGTGGTCGCATCGTGTAGGGCCGCGTCGACCCACTTCACCGCATCGTGTCGGGCGTAGAACCCAGCGGTCGAGTCGTCGGCGGCCAGGAGGTGGGACCACTGCGGGTGAAACTTCGAGAGCTTGTCACTGCTGATTTTTGCGGCTGGCTCGTTGGCCAGAATTTGACGCGCAACGCTGGATTTCCCCATGCCCGGAGTTCCGCAGAGGATGACGGCTGTGGGTTGCTCAGCTGCTGGAATGTTCAACACCAGAGGTCGCACCACATCGCGATAGATCCGGTCGTGCTCCTTGCCGGGCAGGCTGTAGCGCTTGGGATCCAACCCTGCAAGACTCATCCGTTCTTCACTATGCCTTTCACTACGGGGGAGAGAGCGGCGATGAGGTCACTCACCTCATCGGCTGTCATGCGGGGTACTGTGCGCGTCAACTGCTCGTACGCATCGCACTGAGCCCGCCAGTAGGCTGCGGTCGCTGTATTGGTTCCCTTGTCTGACGCTCGGTCCAGTTGAGTGGCAGCCCATCCGAGCAGTGTGTCCGCGATCTCCTCAGCAGCTGAAAGCTCTGCGTCCTGCCTTATGTACGAGGCGACGTCAGCCATGAGTTCGTACCTTCCCTGAGTCGGTCAGCGATCTGGTCGAAGCTTTCGTAGGTGACGTGTGCTTTCCGAAGCTGTTCGGCCGGGCGCGTACTGGCCACGGCGTAGACCGTGCAGCCCGCTGCCAACCCGGCTTCGACGCCGGCCGGGGAATCCTCCACCACCACACAGGCCGCCGGGTCGACCGCGAGCGCTTTGGCGGCAGCCAAGTAACCCAGGGGGCTGGGTTTGCCCTCTGGCACGTTCTCCGCGCAGATCCGCACCGCAGGTACGGGCAACCCCTCTGCCTCGAAACGGCGAACGATCGCGTCACCCCTGCTGGACGTCACCACGGCCCATCGGTCCGGTGCCAGGTCCCGCAGCAACGCGCTCACCCCCGAGTACGCGCGGATTGATGCCTCCTCCTTCGCCATGAGAGCGTTGAGGAGTTCGTTCTCCTCGTCCTCTGAACGGTGGGGAGCCAGAGCCCGGAGAGTGTCAACTCGTCGCTTCCCCTGGGTCACGGCGAACACATGATCAGGGTCGAGCTCGCGCCGTTCAGCCCACGCCTTCCATACGCGTTCGTGCGCTGCCCCCGAATCGATGAGAACTCCGTCGACGTCGAAAAGGATTGCTTCCATCTGGTCTCCAACCTCTCTTGGTGCACGTTGAGATGAGCTGCCCTGGGTGAGGTTTTTTCTGCCCTCCGGTCTGGTGGCTGACCTCCGGTCTGGTCAGGCTGGAGAATCCGGGCCCAATTCTCGGCGGACACGTCCGCATGCGTCTACCAAGTTGCGGGGATCACCGCCAGTGCGGCACAACGGCGGCCTTGTGACCGACCTGGACCTCCTGGTGGCCATGCTCGCACCTTCGGCCGCCACGGCCGCGCCTCCACCGGCTCCGACAGAACGGCCCACATCCGGTGGTGTGGATATGGTCCCGGGGCACCGGCCGGCGTTCTGAGTGTGGTCCCGGGGCACCTGGCGATGGTCGCCGGTGCGGGCCCGCCAGGACTGGCCGGACGGCCGTACGGCGTATCAGGTGCTCATCGACCTCGACGGGTCGACCTCTGTCACGGCCCGAACGTCCTGGTGGCCGCACCCGGGGCTCGTGGTGGCCCTGCGCAGCTCGGCCGAGCCGACGACCGGGCCGGGGTGGCAGGCTCGACCACCTACTCCAGAGCCCGGAGGAGAACGGAGCCGCCGCGATCCGCGAAACTCGACCTGTGATTTGGATCACACAGGGTCAATCTCGTGTTCGAGTCTCACATCGGGCCGTTCACCTGCGCTTTCTACGGAGAGCCGCAGTAGGCAAGGGTTTGATTCAAAGTGCCTAGGCCTAACAACCTTGTTTCCCTGTCGACAGTCGCATCGTCGACGTTGTGGTCACCCGGGGCCTTGGGGTAGCGGCCCCTGTCCTATGCTGGGCCTTGCTTCACCACACGAACCCCTCACGTGCTCCGCACCACTGGTGCGGGGGTCCTCCCAAGGGCCACTTGGGGTGAGTGAGGGGAGGCATCGATGAACCAACACGAGCACTGCGCCTGTTATGAGCGCGTCTTGACCTCGCGTCAGGCGCTTGCGGACTGGGCGCCGGTGATCGTCATGGTCATCGATGTACTGCGGTCCTTCTGGTTCTGACCAGGAAACCGAATACCCGCCGCAAAAGGTTGCGCTCAGCAGTGAGCCCGGCCGATGGATGCGCGGCCGGGCTCGGTGACTGCGGTACTCGGCGGGGGGTTCGATATCGGTAGGCGCCGATTCGGACCCCTCGTGGTCTTCAGGATGGGTGGGCTCGCAGTGAGCCTTGGTCAGCCCTGGTTGGTCCGAGTGCGTCCTTTGCATCGTACGACACCGAATCGCAGACTGACACAGAAGGTGTCACCCCTGTTGGTGTTCCTCACTCTCCCGGCTTCGCCATCACGCCGAGAAGAGCACCGCCGTACGCCACGACATCCTCACCCGACGCGGGTCCGGCTGCAGCCGGAAGGCCGTTGACGGCCTTGGCCCGGCTGGACACGAACGCCGACCGTGAACCCGCCGTCGTCCCGGGGATGCCGTCACCCGGGTCACCCGGTCGCGGTGTACTCCAGGAACTCGGCGACGGCGGGGATGCCGCGGCGGCGGGCGAACTTCTTGCGCAGGTCGTCCAGTGTGTTGGTGCCGCGTGCGCTGGTGACGCCGCCCATGCGGTCGACGGCGTCGTGCGCGGCGGCAACGGCCGCGTCGACATCGCCGAGACTGAGGTGCGCTTCGGCAAGACGTGCCAGATAGATCGAGTGGCCTCGGGGGAACGCGGCCGCGTTGTACGCCTCCTGGCTGTGGGCGTCGGAGGCCTCCAGGAAGTGCTGGACGGCCCGCTTGGGGTTGCCCAGGTTGAGCGCGGAGCTGCCGAGAAGCTGATGAGCCTCGCCCAGGTTGTACCAGTAGACGCACCGGAGATCGTCGCCGATGGGGCTGGCGTTCTCATACGCGTCGAGTGCGGCGTTGGCGGCCCGGTCGGCGGCCCGGGTGTCGCCGGCGTGCGCGTGCGCCCGGCAGGCACGGGCGTAGATCATCGAGGTGAGACGGGCTGAGCCGGTCCGGGGTGCTTGGGACAGGGCGGCCTCGACGAGATCGACCGCGCCCCGGGGGTTGCCGGTCGAATAGTGCTGAATGGCCCAGAAAGCGAGCGTGTTCGCTCCGACGACAGGGTCATCGGCGCTGGCGGCGGCCCGCAGCGCGGTGGAGTAGTGACGTTCGGCGGCGGCGGCCTTCCCGCTGTCGTACGCCGTCCAGCCGGCCGCGCGGGAGGCCTCGGCCGCCACGCTGAACAGCTGCCGCTCGACGCCCTCACCGAAGGAAGCGTTGTCGAGGGTGGCTTTGATCAGGCGGATCTCGACGCGGGCCGCGTCGTAGACGTCGCCGGATCCCACGGTGTCGTCGAGCCGTCGCAGGGCGTCGAGGCGGCGCTCGAAGTGCTCGGGGACGTCGGCGCCGATACGGCGGCCAGCGGTGGGGGCGGCTCCGGCTGGGGCGGCGGCGGACCATTGCGCCACGGTGGTGCCCAGGGTGACGGACGTGGTGACCAGAAACTTCCTGCGGTCCACCGGACCTCCTGTGATCTCCAGTGCATGGACCGTTCCCGTGGTGGTCCACGGGAGGGTGAAAAGGGTGTGGTCCTCGGGCAGGGCCAGCAAGAGCCAGCCCGGCCAGCCGTGGGCGTGGACCGCCTCGGGCGGGATCCCTTCCAGGGCGGCCATGGCGAGCTGCGTGTGGTAGCTGGGCGCGTAGACGCCCGCGATCCACCGGGAGACCTTCTCCCGCCGGTACGCCATCTGCCCGTACCCCATGCGCTGGTGCTGCTCGGCGACCCGCAGTAGATACGCCTGCGCCTTCAGTCCGCGGACGGCCAACAGGTGGGCCAGCGGGTGGTGTTCGGCGGCGTCAGTGGTCACGGACCAACCTTTCGCGGGCGCGGGACACTCTCCAGTTTTCCGGCTCCCGGCGGGCGGGGGAAGCCCGCCGGGGGCGAACGGCAACAGGCGGCAACGACCCGCAACCGGCGGCAACGCGCGCAATCTGGGCGGGCGTTCGTGTCTGCGGTGTTCTTGCACCGCTGCCCGCCAGGGCCGCGTTCCGACGACGTGTCAGGAGGAACGACATGGTGACCACACTGCCCGCAGCCGCAACGGCGCAGGCCGGCCCCGGGCGGGCGGAGGTGCTCGGTCAGGTCGCCCGGCTGGTCGACCTGGAGGAGTCCGTGGTGGAGCTGATGCGGGCGGAGGCGCTCGGAGTGTCGACGCCCGGCGTCGTCGCGTACGGGGAGTACCAGTCGGGAGGCTGGTGGACCACGGCGCTGATGAACCACTCCGCCTCCGGTGATCCGCACGACGTCGTGATCGGCGACGGCCGTCCCCGGCCCACGTCCCTGCTGCGGGAGATGCCCGCCACCGGGCGGTTCCTCGACTCTCTGGGCCTCGACTTCATGTACGTACGCCTGGCCCGGCTGGAGCCGCACTCGTATCTGTGGGAGCACCGCGACTACGCCGAGCTGCGCGAGAGGGGCCGGCACCGGCTGCACATCCCGCTCGTCACGAACCCCTCGGCGGTCCTGGTCACCGCGGGGGTCCGGGTCCACATGGCGGCCGGGGCGCTGTGGCGGCTGACGCCGTCGCAGGCGCACGGAGTGTGCAACACCACCGGCCCGGACCGGCTCCACCTGATCGCCGACGTCTACGCGGACGACGCCTACGAGGCGCTGGCCGCCCGCCCGCACCTGCGCGACGGGGACACGGCGGACCTTCCGCGGATGACGGCGGCGGACCGGGCTGGGCTTCTGGAGCGGGCCGGTGACCTCGTGGAACTGGGGTTCACCGGCTCGGCGGAACAGACCCTGTTGCGCGCCTTTTACACCTACGCGCTGCCGGAGGGCGGCGCGTACGACCTGATCGCCGACCTCCACGCGGGCCTCGGTGCGGACGCTGAGGTGCGCCGGTGGCGGGAGGCGAAGGCGCACCTGCTCGCCCGTGCGTGACCCCCGCCCGTCCTTCACCCGACCAGAGAGGAAGACACCCCATGTCCACCGTGGTTTCCGCGCCGAGCGGGCTGTCCGCGATCGAGGAACTGGCGCACGCCCACCGGCCGGCTCAGCTGGCGGTCCTGGGTGACCTTGCCGAAGTGCTGCAAGCGGCACCGGCGGTGACGCATCTGCTGGTGCGCGGGTCGCTGGCCACCGGCACCGCTGACCGGCTCTCCGATGTCGACCTGGTCGTCGCCGTCCGCGACGAGACGTTGCCCGCCCTGATGACCAGTCTGGACGCGCTGATGTCCACCGCGTTCGGCACGCTGCTGCCGGGCTGGCGCGACACCATCGTGGGTGACCTAGGCGGGGCCGGGTACGTCTACCTGCTGCCGCACGGCGGCCACCTGCTCCAACTCGACCTCTACCTGTGCCCGACCAGCGCGGTGGGGGCCCTGCGGCGGCGGATCGGCCCCCGGCTGCTGTGGCAGGGGCCCGGCGCCGAGGACGCGACCGACGTGGACACCCGGGTACGGACGGCGCAGGAACTGAGCCGGGCGGCCCAGACACCCGCGGACTGCGGCCAGCTGATCGTTCAGGCTCTGGTGCTGCACGCGATGCTCCGCAAGCGCCTGGCCCGGGGTCAGCAGTACATCGCCTACGGACTGCTGCACGACCTGAACGTCACCCTGCGGGAGGTGATCCGCACCGCGCTGGTGCCGCACTCCCGGCATCACGGCTGGTATCACCTGCCCGACGAGGTCGGCCGGACCGCCACCGGCCGGGAGTGCCTGGCCGAGCTGACGGACGCGCTGACCGGCCCGCCGGTACCCACCGTGGCGCAGGCGGATGAGGCTCTGGAGCGCATCGTGCGCCTCGCCCGGCGGATCGCCCCGCACGCCGTCGGCGCTCTCGCCGACGAGATCACCGCGTACCGCGCCTACCAGCAGCACGAGGGGGGACTGTCGTGAGCGGCGACCACCGGAGCGCGGCCCTGTTCGCCGGCGTCGTCCCCCCGGCCGGGGAGGAGGAGATGGCGGAGGCGGCCGGCTCCGCGCTGGCGCTCGCCGGATACGCCCTCCACCACGGTGGCTACAACGGGCTGATGGAGGCCGCCGCGCGCGGCGCCGCCCGCCACGGCGTACCGGTCACCGCGATCACGCTGGCTGGCCGCCCCGACTGGGGAGCGTTCAACGAGCACGTCACCGCCACCGTGTACGCCCCGACCATGGGGGACCGGCTGCACGCCTACCTCGACGGAGCGGACCTGGTCGTGGCGATGGGCGGCGGGGTCGGCACGCTGCACGAACTCACCGCCGCCCTGTACTACGCGACCACGATCCGCCCGCTGCCCGTACGGCTGCTCGGGCCCACCGCGTGCCGACTGTCGGCGTTCCTGCGCTCCGAGCGGTGGCTGACCGAGACGCCCACCCGTCCCCTGGGCTTCCTGCGGGAACTGCCCGACATCAAGGCCCTGCACGCCGACCTCAGGGCGCTCGGCGGCGGGCGGTGCGCGCCGTGACCCCCACCGCCGCGCTCGTCGCGGAGAGGATCGCCGCCGTCGCCTACCGGCAAGGCCCCTACCGGCTCCCCGACGGCGGCACGCTCGACGAGTACTTCGACCCGTACCGGCTGGCCGGTGACCCGGGGCTCCTGGCGCAGACGGCGGCCGCGCTGGCGGAGCTGCTGCCCGACGGCACCCAGGCCCTGGCCGGTCCGGCGCTGGCGGGGGTGCCGCTGGTCACGGCGGTGTCCCTGCGCACCGGTTTACCCGCCGCGTTCCTGCGACCGGAGCCCAAGGCCCACGGGACGTGGCAGCAGATCGAGGGCGCCGAACTCGGCGGCCTGCGCACCGTGCTGCTGGACGACACCGCCCGCAGCGGCGCCAGTCTCCTGCGCAGTGCCCGGCTGCTGCGGATGGGCGGCGCCCTGATCGAGGCCGCCGTGTGCGTCCTGGACCGGGACGCGGGCGCCGCCGCCCTCCTCGCCGGCCACCACCTGACCCTGCGCGCGCTGGTCCGAGACCCGGGCGGCACCCGGTGACGGCGTTCCGGCACGCGGCCCTGTTCGACCTGGACGGGGTACTCGTGGACAGCGCGGCCGCCGTACGCTCGACCCTCGCGGCGGTCGCCACCTGCGCCACCGGCCGCCGCGTGAAGCCGGGTGACCTTCCTCCCGACGCTCTTCGCCGTCCCCGCTGTGAGGTCCTGGCGCTCCTGGACGTCGCCGACCCCGACGGCGCGTGCGAGCGGTGGTGGGACGGAGCGTCGTCGGTGACTCCGGTCGAGGCGTTCCCGGGGGTCCTCTCCGGGCTGCTGGCCCTGCGTGCGCAGGGCACGGCCGTCGGCGTGGTCACGCTTCAGGACCCCCACCGCGTGCGGTGGCTGCTGCCCGATGCGCTGGCCGAGCTGCTGGAGGTCGTCATCACCCGGCAGGACGCGCCGCCCAAGCCGGCTCCCGACGGCCTGCACCTCGCCCTCGGCCGGCTCGGCGTCCCCGCCGAGCGGGCGCTGTTCGTCGGGGACAGTCCCACCGACATGGCCGCGGCCCGCTCCGCCGGTGTCCTCGCGCTCGGGGCGGCCTGGGGGTGGCACCCGCCCGACGCACTCCGCGCGGCCGGGGCCCACCACCTCCTCCCCGACCCCACCGGCATCGGACCGTCCCTCCTGCGTCACCTGCCCCTAACCGACAGCGTGTGACCCAGCCGCACCACTACAGTGGAGGGGCGCCCCCGCGGGCGCCCCTCCCGCACTTCTGCACCCAGAGGACACAGGCGAATGCGCGTGATGCCGCGACGAGCACCCGGCGCCGAGCTGGAGCACTGAGGACACCCGTTCCTCAGCCCGTCTCGCGGTCCGGCTCGGCGCGCACCCCCCTCACCGCCACCGTTCCCGGAACCTCTGAGAGCTGCCCCCATGCCTGTACCGCCCGTCAGCGGACGTCTGCAATGGACCGACGTCCCCCCACCCCTGCGCGCCCGCCTCGAAACCGCCCTCGGCGCCCAGGTCACCGACACGGTCACCCCGGCCGGCGGCTTCGGCCATCAGCTGGCCGCCGCGCTCCGTCTGGGCGACGGCCGGCGGGTCTTCGTCAAGGCCGCCGCCACCGACGACCCGCTGACCGCCGCCAACACCCATGAGGCCGCCGTCCTCGACGCGCTGCCGTCCGGCTCCCCGGCCCCGGAGCTACTCGGCATCCACCAGGCGGCCGACTGGACCGCCGTGGTCATCGCCCACCTCGACGGACCCCACCCCGACCTCTCCCCGGCCTCCTCCGACGCCGAACAGACCTGGGCCCTGCTCGACAAACTGACCTCCAGCCCCGCCCCCGCCCCGTACGCCGCGGCGGTGAACGGCGCCCCGTCGACGGCGGCCACCCTGCACGGCTGGGACGAACTCCTCGCCGATCCGCCGGACGACCTCGCCCCGGCCGCCCGTGACCGGCTGCCGCAGCTCGCCGAGCTGGAAGCCAGCTGGCCCGCCCTCGCCCACGGCGACCGCATCGTCCACGGCGACCTGCGGGCCGACAACATGGTCCGCGACCGGCGCCTCGGCGTGACCTTCGTGGACTGGGCCCACGCCACCACCGGCCCGGCCTGCCTCGACGCCGCCTCCCTCGCGCCGCAGCTCATCCTCGCCGGATACGCGCCCGAGGACGTCGCCGCTCTGCTCCAAGAACACCCCGCCACGGCCGACAGCCCCGACACCACGACCGCGTTCCTCGCGGCGCTCACCGGCCACTGGCACCGCAACGCCCGCAAGCCCGCGCCCCCCGGCGCCCCCGGGCTGCGGGCCTACCAGCACCGCGCGGCAGCGGCCGGCCTCGCCCTCCTCGGCCACCGCGTGAGCTGACCCCGGCCCGTACTGCGCGCGAACCGCGCCATCCTCAACTCGGGTGAGGTGCGGGGGCCCGGTGCGGACCCCCGCAGAGTGTTCAGGTCATCATCCGCGGTGGACGCATCCCTTGAGCAGGGCCAGGGCCGCTGCCCCGGCAAGCATCAACCCTGCCGCAGGACCGTCGGGGATGAGCCCCGCGAGGTCTGCGGCCTGTACCAGAGCCAGGCCGGAGACACCGGCCAAGCCGGGGGACGGCTTACGGATCCGGAACAGGTCCGGCTCCTCGGGGGTGGGGCGATCTGACACGATGGAATCTCCGTAGTTGTCGGCTGATTGCTCGGACGAGACGCGGAGTACGAGAGGTCGTCCCGGACCAGGGGGCGGCCTCTTCCGCGTCTGTGCACATCCAACCGCAGGTCACACGCCCCAGTGCGCACGTCTGACCTCCCAAGTCGCATGCAGGGAAGGCGCAATGACGAGCGCTGGTCGTCGTTTGGGCAGCGCTCCGGGGGGTTGCTGTGCTGCGACAACGGGTGACTGGATGGTCGCTTCGATGGGGGTCTGAAAATGCCTTCAAGTCGCAACGCCAGACCCCAAAAATGTGACGACCGTCACGGCACCACCTCGTCCTTCTCCGGCGTTCGTACTCGTGCAGCAGCGTGGGGAAGTCGACTCCGTATGGGCCGATGACCCTCGCGCGGGGTGATCGCTGACGGCCTCGTTACCCGAGGGCGCGTGTCGGCTCCCGGCCGGGTTCAGCCGGTGGGCGCCTCGCCTCGAGCCAGAGCGCGGGCCCGGTCCATCGCCGCGGCGAACTCGGAGTCACGGCGGCGGCGTTGATAGATCGCTACCGAGGTGACCCCGGCGGCCGCCGCTGCGGACGTCACCGTGACGCCGGGCCGGCTCAGCTCGTCGAGGAACCTCGCGACCCGATCGGGGGTGAGACGGACCGGGCCGGTGCGGTTGTAGCGGGCGGCGGCCTCGATGACCGCCGCGCAGGCCTTCGCGTAGGCCGGATCGCCGCCCCGCCAGGCGCCGGGGTCGCTGCCGCCCATGATCAGGGCGGCCCGGCTCGGCGGCATCCCCAGGGCGAGGAGCCGCAGGTACTCGGCGCGCGCGATACGGCCGCGTTCGTCGGCCGTGTCCGGGTCGCGGCCCGTCAGGGCGACGACGAGACGGGTGTCCGTGCGGGCGGTCGCCCACACGGCGGCCAGGTCGAGCCCAAGCTCACCGGCGGCCTCGTCCAGGGCCTGGCCGTGCCGCAGCGCGGTGATCAGCCGGTCGGACTGTTCGGAGGAAAGCCGGTCGGGACTGGTCATGTCCGCACCCTATGAGCGCGTGGCCCGCCGGCTGCCTCGTCGGGGCCTCGCGGGCCTGCCCGCACCACTACTGTCGGTCTCTTCAGTGGTGACAGACAGGGAGCGAGTGGATGCAGTCTGATGAACCATCCCGGCGGGGGGCCGACCCTTGGCGCGGCCACTACGCGGCGCGTGCGGCGGGGATGGTCGCCTCGGAGGTGCGGGCACTGTTCGCGGTGGCGTCGCGTCCTGAGATCGTGTCGCTGGCCGGCGGAATGCCCAACGTGTCCGCGCTGCCCATGGAGAACATCGCCGCGCTGATGTCCGACCTGATCGCGGAGCGGGGGCACACCGCGCTTCAGTACGGATCGGCACAGGGGGACGCGAGCCTGAGAGAGACGATCTGCGGCGTGATGGCGGCGGAGGGCATCGACGCGCACCCGGACGACGTGGTGGTGACGGTCGGCTCGCAACAGGCCCTGGACCTGGTCACCCGCGTCTTCGTCGACCCCGGAGACACTGTGGTGACCGAAGCCCCGACGTACGTCACCGCGCTGGGCGTGTTCGCCGCCTATCAGGCCCGTGTGGTCCATGTGGCCATGGACGAGTCCGGGGTGATCCCGGAAGCCCTGGAGGAGACGCTTGCCGGGCTGGCGCGCGCCGGGCGGCCGGCGAAACTCTTCTACACCGTGCCCACCTTCCAAAACCCGGCCGGGGTGACCCTGTCCGCGGAACGGCGCCTCCGGGTGCTGGAGGTGTGCCGCCGGGCCGGGGTGCTGGTCCTGGAGGACAACCCCTACGGGCTGCTGCACCTGGAGGGCGAGCCCATGCGGGCGCTGCGCGCGGACGCCCCCGGCGACGTGGTGTATCTCGGGTCGTTCTCCAAGACACTGGCGCCGGGTCTGCGGGTGGGCTGGGCGCTGGCTCCGGCGGGGGTGCGGGACAAGCTCGTCCTCGCCGCCGAGAGCGCGATGCTGTCGCACTCGGCCTTCGCCCAGCTCGCCGTCGACCGCTACCTGCGCACCCAGCCGTGGCCGGAACAGCTCAAGGCCTTCCGGGAGATGTACCGGGAGCGGCGGGACGCGATGCTCGGCGCTCTGGCGGAGCACATGCCGCCGGGAGTGTCCTGGACGCGTCCGGGCGGCGGGTTCTTCGTCTGGGTGACCCTGCCGGAGGGGCTGGACGCCAAGGCCATGCTGCCCCGGGCGGTGAGCTCCCGGGTCGCCTACGTGCCCGGGACCGGCTTCTACGCGGACGGCGGCGGCGGCCAGAACATGCGTCTGTCGTACTGCTTCCCGCCTCCCGACCGGATCCGCGACGGGGTTCGCACGCTGGCCGGTGTGATCTCCGGTGAGGTCGAGCTGCGGGACACCTTCGGCACCACGGCGCATCCGGGTGGTGCCGGGCCGCAGGCCCCGGCGCCCGACCAGTCCTGACGACACCTTCACTGCCTCAAGGGGACGGAAATGAGCGATATCAACCGGGTCGTTGTGATCGCCGGCGGTCTGTCGGCGGAGCGTGAGGTGTCCTTGCGGTCCGGCGCACGGGTGGCCGATGCCCTGCGCCGGACCGGTGTCGACGTCGACCTCCGCGACATCGGCACCGACCTGCTGCCCGCGCTGGCCCAGGACCCGCACTCCGTGGTGTTCCCCGTGCTGCACGGCATCGCCGGGGAGGACGGGACGATCAAAGAGGTCCTCGAACTCGCGGGGGCCGCCTACGTCGGGGCCCGGCCGCAGGCCAGCCGGACGGCGTTCGACAAGACTGCGGCGAAACGCGTCCTGGCCGGAGCCGGGGTGCAGGTGCCGGCGTCGGTGACGCTGCCGAAGGAGGCGTTCCACGACCTCGGGGCGGCCGCGCTGACGGCCCGGGTCGTCGAACGGCTGGGCCCGGACCTGTTCGTCAAACCGCGGGCGGGGGGCAGCGCGTTCGGGGTCAGCCGGGTCGAGGCCCCCGAACAGCTGCCGCAGGCCCTGATGGCCTGCTTCGCCTATCACGACCAGGCGCTGATCGAGCAGCGGATCGCGGGTACGGAGATCGCCGTGGGAGTGGCCGACCTCGGCGACGGGCCGCAGGCCCTGCCAGTGGTCGAGATCGCCGCCGACGGCCTGTACGACTACGCCGCCCGCTACACCCCCGGCGCGGTGGAGTTCCACTGTCCGGCCCGGATCCCGGCCGCGGTCGCCGAAGCGGCCGCCCGGGTCGCGGTCGTCGCTCACCGGGCGCTCGGGCTGCGGGACTTCTCCCGCACCGACGCGATCATCACCGCGGAGGGAAACGTCGTCGTCCTGGAGACGGGGGTGACTCCGGGGATGACGGAGACCAGCACCTACCCGATCGCCCTGGAGGCGGCGGGCATCGACTTCGGCGTCTTCTGCCGCGACCTGGCGGCGCAGGCCGCACAGCGGCCCAAGGGCTGAGCACACGACGGCGGCGGCCGCCGTACCCCCTCCTCGCAGGGGGTACGGCGGCCGCCGTGGTGTTCTGGCTAGTGGCTCTGCCCGGCGAGCCGGTACAGCGAGATGTGCTTGGGGCTGTGGGCCGCGTCGTAGGGGGTGCGGTCCCAGTCGGCCCATCGCTCCCGCAGCATCAGGCCCGCCTCACCGGCGAGGCCGTCGATCTGCTCGGGCCACCAGTAGCGCATCTGTCCGGGGAAGACACTCACCGGCTCCCCATGGGTCAGGACGATCTCGTTGTAGTGGAACTCCTGGCTGTCGTCGTGGTTCTCGGCGGTGAAGAGGACCACGCCGTCGTTGGTCCGCCGCTTGAGTGCGACGACGTCACGCTGTTGGGGAAACGTCCCGGGGTTCGGCCCGTCCGGCAGCCTCTGGCCGGGACGCGGGACGAACGTCTCGATCAGGAGCGTGCCGCCCCTGGGGTTGAGCATGCGCGCGGCGTTGCTCAGGAACGCCCGCTGTGTGGTCTCGTCGGCCAGCAGGAAGAACGTGTTGAAGGCGGCGAACACGAGATTCACGCGTCGGCCGGCCACGTAGCGGGCGGCGTCCTCCGTGATCGGCGTGATGGGCAGGGTGCCGGTCTTCTTCGCGAGCCGGCGGGTCATCTCCTCGGACGCGTCGACCGCGAGCACCGGCACGTGTGCGGCCAGGGGCAGGGTGATGCGTCCGGTGCCGGAACCGATCTCCACGGCGGGCAGACCGGCCGCCAGGGCGGCCAGTAACTCCACCTGCTCCTTGGTGGGCACGAAGTCCTCGTACAGATGGTCGTATGCCGAAGCGGTGCGTTCACCGTAGGTGTCGCTGTCGTACGTCACGGACTCTCCTTCACCGATGGGTTGTTGAGGTGGTGCAGCGCCCCGCCCAGCGGCGCCGTCTCCGCCGGGCGGGGCACGCCACTGGTCTCCGCGACGGGGAGCGCGGACCAGCGGGTCTAGGGGGCGGCGGGGTGTTCCCCGCGGTCGTCGATCCGGGGGATCCGCCGGGCGAAACGGACGACGGCGAACGCGTCGGCATCGCCGACGCATCCGCGCACACCCCAGGTCGAGGGGCGGAGCTTGAGACTCATCGGGGCTTCGGCGCTCTTGGCGTCCTCGGCGGTCTTCACACTGACCACCGCTTGGTGGTCGGCCCAGCCGACGGAAACCTTCACGTAGGGGCTGCGTCGGAAGGCTCCGGCGAACTCCCATGCGAGGTCTCCGAGGAGGTCGGCGACGGCAGGCCCGAGCCCCCAGTGAACGAACGCCTCCGTGACGGTGCCACGAACCGACTCCTCCAATCCCGGGCCCACGGGCCAGGCCCAGCGCAGGCATTCGCCCTGTGTGCTGGGTGGTTCCGCTGGGCGCACGGGGGAGAGCGAGAGCGTGTCAGTGACGTGCATCGGCGGTGTCCTCGTGGTGGGGGGGCTGGCGGTGCTCTGGGGGGAGGTCGAGGTGGGCCCGGACGGCGGTGCCGTAGGCCGTGGGCAGGGTCTCCCACCGGGTCGCCAGGGCCTCGACCAGCACGAGCCCCCGGCCGCCCTCGGCGAACTCGGCGGCCTGGCAGGCTGTCAGCGGCCCGTGGGCGCTCTGGTCGGTAACGGCCACGGAAACCTGCTCGCCGGTGAGGTAGAGGCTCACCTCGATCTCGGAACTGTCTGTGTGCATCACCGCGTTGGTCGCGAGCTCGGACACGATCAGCGTGAGGTCGTCGGCCACCACCATCGGGACACGCCACAGACGGCAGCCCTCGGCGACCCGGTGACGGGCCTCAGCAGGCGTACGTGGGTCCCGGCCGTCGAGCGTCCACGTCACCCCGAGATACGGCACCCGCGGTACTCCCGCGCCTGTCTCGGTCGAGGAGACCGGCGGGGCGCTACCCCAGCCCGGGGTCAGCTCTGTAGGGGTGTCCTCGCGGTCGTCCATTGGTCCCTCTTCCAACCGGCTGGCCAGGGTCCCGGGATCGTCCTCCTGGCCCTGTCCGGCCCAGCCGAACGCGCTCTGCACGTCACTGATCGCCTCGGCGAGCGCGGCGGGATCGGTGCTGGCCTTATCGCCCGGCGGCACGAACCAGCAACGGCCGTCCGTACGGCGGCCCTTCAGGGCCGTGACCTCGGGCGCGGGCGCACGGACCACGGCCCCGGCAACGCACGTGGTCAGGGGCAGGCCCGGCCAGGTCCGAGCGGTCCCGGCCGGCACGATGATCTCGACGGTCCTCCGGGGGTTGGTGTGCAGCACCGGGCCCAGCGGTATGCCCTGCTGCATCAGGAGAGCGAGCGCTTTGACTCCGACGCTCGTCGTCACCCGGAGGACGTCCGCGCCTATGACGGTGACCGTCTCCGTGCGGCCCCTTGTCCAGGCCTGTCGCAGCATCGGGCCAGGCTCCTGGCCCGGCGTCCACTCCTCGGCGGGGCTCACTGGGTGCCTCCCGTGTTCCGGTGATCCGGGCACACCTTCACCGGCCAGGCCAGTCGGCCGCCGTCCTCGGGCCCGCGGCGGGTGTAGGCGTAGCCGCCGGGTCTGAGGTCGTCGGCGCGGGGGCAGCGGGCGCACGTTGCGCCGTTGATTCGCCTGCGCTCCTGGGGCGTCATTGGTAACTCCAGCACCCCGGCGCGCACGTCGGTGGTCGCCGGCCAGGTCGTCGACATCTCCGCCACCCCTCTGCGTCAGCTCAGCGGCATCAGCTCACTACATCCCGTAGTGCAATCCCGTTTAGAGTGCTCCATGCAATCCCATGAGACAAGCCCAGTCGGGATTTTGGCCCCTGACGAGGGACCTCCGTAGAAGGGGTGATGGGGCATGCCTAACGGCCCGTCGCGCAATGAGGCAGACTTGCAGCAAGCAAACCCACGACGACAGCGCAGACGGGGAGGACGCCGGGTGAGCGATCCGAGCGGCCCGACAGTGCGGCGGCGACGGCTCGGCAGCGAGCTGCGACGCCTGCGCGAGCGCGCACGCCTTGACCAGGCTGCCGCAGCTCGGCACCTGGAGTGCTCAACTTCCAAGATCTCCCGCCTGGAGACCGGTCAGGGCCTCGCCAAGGTGATGGAGATCAGAAGCCTCCTCGACCTGTACGACGTCACCGAGGAGACCGAGCGCGAGGCGATCCTCACCCTCCACAAGACGGCCTCTCAGGTCGGGTGGTGGGAACAAGCCGAATACGAGGAGGTCCTGCCGAGCGGCCTAG